>JAWUYR010000044.1:0-15845 GCA_034110705.1 Gammaproteobacteria bacterium
TTTTTGGCATTCAGTCGAATGGTCGTACCGAGTCTATTCTTATGTCACTTCCGCCCGTAACTCATTGGCGTTATGATTATCAGCCCCAAGAAGGTACCGCTGAAGCTGAGCTATACAGACGCTTCTTGCCCGCTCAAGATTGGATAGTTGATTAAGCACGAAAAGTTCCTTCTATTTCACAACTTATACAAAAGTATAATTAGCCCCGATTTTGTACAACTTAAGACAATAAAAATAGTATATTCTAGGTGAAAACACTATGATCGTACAAGTTCTGCATGGGTGAATTCCTGTATGCCTAGTATTATGCCTAGCATTAACTATACAGAGATTGTACATGTTTAAGAAGAACGACAACCTATTAGTAGCTTTATTACTGGCATCGATTACGATGTTGCCGGCGATATCTAGAGCCGCCGGTTTTCAAATCAATGAAAACAGCCCACGCCTGCAAGGTCAAGCGATGGCTGGTAGTGGTTCTGATGCGGGCGATGTTAGTGCGGTTTTTAATAATCCAGCATTAGCGGGTACGATTAAGACGCCAGAAATTTATGCTGGTATGAGCTACATCGCACCGCATGTTAAAATGAATAATGCACAAGCTGAACATGGCACCTTTGTTTCACCAATGACACCCGTTTCTGGTAGTGCTTCACAACGTAATATTGCTAAATCAGCTTTTGTACCTAATGTATATTTCGCGAGTCCATTAAACGAGAATCTATCGTTTGGTTTCGCGATTACAGCACCATGGGGTTTAACAACAAACTATCATAATGATTCTGTTGTACGGTTCATGGCTCAAAAGACAGCGCTTCAGGCTGTGAATTTGACGCCGTCGTTGGCTTATCATATTTCAGATAAACTAATATTAGGTGCGGGCTTGCAAGTACAAAATGTTAGTGCTGAGTTTAGCAACTTTGATGGTTCGGTACCTCTTAATCCACCTAGTAGTTTTGATGTTGCTACGTTCGTCCCTAGTGATTTGAAAGCAAGTGGCTGGGCTTACGGATATACTTTAGGCTTGTTATTTTCACCAGATGCGACAACGAATATTGGCTTAAGCTATCATTCGCAATTAAATTATTCCTTGCGCGGTCATGGTCGTCAAGAAATGGTTCGTAAGAACCAACACATTGACCCGACCTCTTTATATAACTCTGATGTGTCAACTCGAGGTAACTTTAATACTCCGGCAGTTGTTAATCTAAGTGTCAGTCATAAACTCAATTCACGTTGGACTGTTAACTCGTTAGCACAAATAACATTTTGGAATAGTTTATCTTCTTTAACTATAAATACTCCAGAAGGTTTTGCTAAATCGACGACACTAGAATTAAATTGGAATAATAGCTTTTTATATTCGCTTGGAACAGATTATAAGCTTAATAAACATTGGACTTTACGATCGGGTGTGGCTGCAGATGAAACACCGACTAATGACACAAATCGAGATGCACGAATACCAGATTCTAATCGCTATTAGGCAACTATGGGTGCTAGCTATCATTTAAATAAGCATTTTCGCATTGATGCGGTTTATGAGCATATCTTTATGGCGGCTGAGTCAATTGATGCTACTGAAAATGTAGGTTCAAATGCTCAGCAGTCAGTATTAGAAACCAATACTGTTCAAGCGGACTATACAGGCTCAGCCGATATTGTCGCGTTTGGACTTAACTACCAATTCTAGAGGGAATTATAATGAAAAAGAAAATATTACTTAGTTTAACGGGTTTAATTTTTACTATGCTTGCAGCTGCTAACTATGCTTATGCTGTTAGCGCTAAAGATATTGATCAACTTATTGTTTTTGGTGATAGCCTAGGTGATGCTGGCGTGCAAAACGAAAATCCACAGGTTATATCGATTAAGAAAAAAGCGATATACAGTTCACCCGCTGAATATGCACCATCAGAAGATCCAGGTACTTGGTCTTTGTTTCTGCAACAAGAGTTGGTTAAGCAGGGAAGTTCTGCTCAAGCTCCTGAAGCAAATAATCAAATTTTTATTGGTTTAAAAGAGAAACTTAAGTCATCAACTAATCCTACGCCGATTGCATATGCTGATCCAATCTTAAAGGGTACAAATTATGCTGCGGGTGGTGCAACGTCGAACGGGCCTGGTATGTCTGATGATTCGACAACTTATGTTTCACCATCGGTTACCGAACAAATAAATTATTACTTGGCTAATAATAATCCTAAGGTTGATCCAGATGCGGTTTACTTTGTTTGGGCTGGCTCAAATGATCTTTTGAAAGTGCTCGAGGACTCTGCTAAAGAAGTTGCAAAAACTAAAGTTTATAATGCAGCTAAAATACAAAGTGCTTTAGTTAATGCCGCAGGTCATGCTGCTGAGAATATTGCTGCACAAGTACATCAACTACAAGCTGCAGGGGCTAAGCGTATTGTCGTTATCGAAGTTCCGCATATTGGGGACACACCATTAGTTAATCTTGAGGTTGAACTTTTTAAATTGATGAATATTCCAAATGCTCCAACAGCTAAAAATTTGAAGCTACAATTGAATGGTGTCGTTACAATATTAAATCAGAATTTACTATCAGCATTGCCACAAAATGGCAGCGTGTTAGCTATCAATGTTAATAACACACTGGATCAGTTGACGAACGTACCAACAAAAGCGGGCTTTACTTATAAAGGATATAAGGTTTCTAATAATACTGATGCTGCTTGTTCAGGTTTTGGCGATGTAGCATTAACCTGCATTCCAGATTCACAGAATTCTGAGAATTATGTATTTGAAGATCAAGTACATCCAACTGCACAAACTCACCATATTATTGCAGATTACATCGATCAACAATTATTGGCACATAAATTTCCAAGTTAATAATTGAGTCATTAAGAAGCCTGAATACTCTGTTATGATATTCAGGCTTTTTTATGCGAGATTCAAATGAAGAAACCAAACGGTGAATTAGTTTTACAAACCCTAGCCATGCCCGCAGATGCCAATGCAAACGGTGATATTTTTGGTGGCTGGATCATGTCACAAATGGATCTTGGTGCCGGTATCGCGGCAAAAAAACGATCACATTCACGTACCGCTACAGTGGCTGTAGATGGAATGGTCTTTAAAAAACCAGTCAAGATTGGCAATACGGTTCACGTGTATGCCGACATTGTTCATGTGGGACATACTTCAATGAAAATTAATATTCAAGTCTGGGCCCAATGCTGGGATTCAGATCAGACCTGGGAAGTGACCGATGCTGTGTTTACTTATGTTGCGGTGAATGATGCAGGAGAGTCACAAGCCGTTGACCGTTAAAATTATTTGGCAAAAAGAGTCGCAACGTCTTTAGCAAAATAGGTAATAATCATATCTGCACCAGCACGCTTAATCGAGACTAATGTTTCTAACATAACGCGTTCTTCATCTAACCATCCTTTTTCACTAGCGGCTTTAATCATCGCATACTCGCCACTAACCTGATAAGCGCACATTGGCAAACCAGGAAAAGCATTTTTTAAGCGAGCGATTATATCTAAATAAGCTAACGCAGGTTTAACCATTAACATATCAGCACCTTCCGCAATATCAAGCTGGGCTTCACGTAATGCCTCATTGCTATTCGCAGGATCAGCTTGGTAAGAGCGGCGATCACCAAACTCTGGGCTGCCTTCGGCAGCTTCACGAAAGGGGCCATATAATGCTGAAGCATACTTCATGCTGTAACTTAAAATTGGGATATGTTTAAAATCGTTATCATCTAAAGCAGTTCTTATCGCCTGTACCATGCCATCAATTGCGCCGCTGGGAGCAATAATATCGGCCCCCGCTTTAACATGTGCAATGGCTTGTTTTTGTAGTAATGGTAAGGTTTCATCATTATTAACATCCAAGCAACCAGTATGTTCATCAATAACACCGCAGTGGCCATGATCGGTATATTCACACAGGCAAACATCGGAAATTATTACAAGCGCAGGCGCATGTTTTTTAATAATGCGGATCGCTTGGATAATA
Organism: Gammaproteobacteria bacterium; assembly: GCA_034110705.1. GTDB lineage: Bacteria > Pseudomonadota > Gammaproteobacteria > JABDGN01 > JABDGN01 > JAWUVP01. The sequence continues at coordinate 3,997 of JAWUYR010000044.1, forward strand.
ACACCTTGCTCATTAAAACCTCTTGAGCCAATATTATCTTTTTCTTTGGGAATGCCAAATAATAGAATGGCAGGAATATTTAATGAGGTTATTAAATCAATTTCTTCGGTGAGCTTATTTAAATGCACTTGATATTGCCCGGGCATAGAGCTGATAGGAATATTTTCACCTTGACCGTGCTTAACGAAGATGGGGCAAATTAAATCATGAATGGACAATTCAGTCTCGCGTACTAAATCGCGTACTTTGGGGTGCTGGCGTAAGCGCCGCATTCTGACTGTGGGAAAAGTTGCTGTCATCTTAGTTAAAACTTATGCTTTTTTTGCAGTCGTTCTTTTTGCAGTTACTTTTTTTCGAGTAGCTGATTTACGCTTCTTCACACGAACTTTTTTAACAACAGGGCGATAAGCGGTGTTGCTTAACCACTCATTCACATGTGTTACATCGGCTTCGCTTAAAGTACCAACAGCTTGCTTTAGTGTTAACGTATTAATCACATAATTAAAACGATCTTGTGCATAAGTCGTTTCTGCTTTATACAAAGTACTTTGCGCTGTTAAAACATTAAGAATAGTTTGCGTACCCACTTTGTAACCTGCCTGATTACTACTTAAGGCTGCGCGAGCTGATTTAATGGCTTGGCGATCAGCTTGGATTTGGCTAATTTCGGCAATCACACCTAAGTAAGCTTGACGAGTATCAGCAATGGCTGCGCGATGTGCGGCTTCCATCGTAGCTACTGCACCTTGGTATTGATACTGTGCTTGGTTAACTTGGGCATTGACACCACCGCCTGCAAAAACAGGGACAGTAAGTGCTAGTCCATAAGAAGATGTATCGGTAGCTTGGTTTGATTTAAATTTAGTTCGTTTGGTATTACTTTGGTCTATTGAACCTGTGAAGCCTAACGTTGGCAAATGTTGACCAAATTTTGCTTTAATATTTTGCTGTGCAGCTTGCACTGCATAGCGAGAGGCTAATAAACCTAAATTTTGTTGTTCAGCAGCATATGTCCATTGATTAATATTCGCAGGTGTTGGACGTACTAATGGGAAGTTAGTTTTCAAACCCATTAATGATGGATATAGTTGGCCGGTAATTTGACGTAAGCTTTCCTTAGAATTGGCTAACTCGTTTTCTGTTGCAATATAAGTAGCGCGCATGCTGTCATATTGTGCTCGAGCATCATATACAGCCGTTACGGCATCTAAGCCGACACGATAACGTTGTTGAGCAACATCTAATTGACGTTTTAAAGCGGTCCGTTGTGAAGCGGTATAACGCAAAACACCCTGTTGTTGCAACACACCAAAGTAGGCTTTGGCAGTGCTCATAATTAATGTTTGCTCAGCATCAGCGTAAGTAGCCGCTGCTTGTTTAACACTTAATTTTACTTGTTCGTAGGTTTTAAGGGCTTGCCAGTCAAATAATGGCTGAGTTAACGTGAGGGTTAAGTCGGTAGAGTTCGTTGGCACAGTAGTCGTTGTTGCTAGTAAACCTTGCCCGCCAAAGTTGGTATCTGTTTTGGTTTTCGTTCGCGCACTGCCCCAAGTGCCTGTCAACCCTAGATTTGGTAATAAGGCTGCTCGTGATTGCCCAATAGTCGTTTTTGCGGCCAAGTAAGTCGCTTGCGCTTGTTTATAAGTTGGGTCAGATGTTTGTGCTTGTTGGAACACGTCGCTCAAGTTAGTCGCGCTAACTAAACTTACGCTGCTCATTATGCCTGCAGCAATCATTAAACGAGTTAAATTTTTCATATTTTCTACCTAAAGTTTACACACATTCAAAATATAAATGCATCAGGGCTTGTTGCATTTAACATCGCGGGCACATCAGTATCGAACAAGACTTTCTCACTCCATGTTTCTTCTGCTGTGCGGGTAATTAACATGGCTTTCATGTCATACCCTGTTCCAACGATGGCAAACAAACGACCACCCACAGTTAATCCCTTTTTCATTTGTTCTGGGTAAAGCGGCATACTAGCTGTGACGCAAATCACATCGTAGGGTGCTTGGCTTTCCCAATGTTGATTAGCATCATCAGTAATGACACTTACATTGTTAATACCTAACGTCGCCAGTTTTTCTTTGGCAAGTTCGGCAAAATCGAGAAATAAATCAAAGCTAACAACACGCTGGCAGCTTTTTGCTAAAAGTGCGGTTAAGTAACTGCTACCAGTACCAATTTCGCAAACGTTATCGGTAGGCTTTAGTGCTAAGGCTTGCAGAAGACGACCTTGTTCTTCTGGTAGTAGCATTACTTGATTATGGTTCAAGGGAATACGTCCTGAGCAATAAGCGACTTCTTTGAAAGCTTCTGGCACAAACAATTGTCGTGGCACATCGGCCATCACATTTAGCACAACATCGTTTAACACACCGCTTGTGCGTAATTGTTGTTCAATCATGTTGGCTTGAGCCTTGTGACTATTATCAGTTTGCGTATCCATAAGACGTCTATTATATGCGGTTTTGTATTGAATTAACAAGCACTTATTGATATATAGCGATTAGGGTTTAGCTTTTATGATTTAGAACTCTTTCCTTTTTTCAGGAGCAGGATTGGGATGGGGGTTAACAAAAGTTGTAACCCTGAATAACATTATTGTATTCTCACCCAGATTCTCTACAATAAACCAAAATTTATCAGATTAAGGTTACTTACTATGTCTAAAGTTGACTTGCTCCAACAAGAAATACTTCATCAGGGATTTCTGCCAATGTCCCGTTTTCGCTTGTGTTTCGAGTGTTACGATGGCCAAATGAGTGAAGAAGTGATCCGTGAATGTTACACGCCTAACTATGAGGCAGCCGGTATTTTGCTGTATGACGCAAGCAAGCAGCAGGTAGTTTTAGTCGAGCAATTTCGATTGGGTGCTTTTGTTAAACAGCAAGAGCCATGGATGATAGAGCTAGTTATGGGCATGGTTGATAAGCAAAATGAATCAGCGCAGCAAGTGGCTATTCGTGAGGCAATGGAAGAAGCGGGAGCCAATGTGCGAGATGTTGTACCAATTTGCCGCTATTTCAATAGCCCGGGTACCTCTTCTGAATATGTACATTTATTTTGTGGGTTAGTTGATAGCGACAATGTTGAAGGTGTACACGGTGTAGCCGAAGAGCAAGAAGATATTAAAGTGATTAAAATGAGTTTGCTGCAAGTGAAGTCGGCTATCAGTAATGGCAAGATCAATAACGCTTCGACAATTATCGCTTTGCAATGGTTGCTATTAAATCAGGAGTCGTTCACATGAGCTTAAAAGTATTGCAATTAACCGACTTGCATTTGTTTGCAGACACAACACAAACGCTACAGGGTGTGAATACGGAGCAAAGCTTGCAATGTGTCTTAACCACTGTAGCACAAGAATCACAACAGCCGGACTTGGTATTATTAAGTGGTGACTTAACTCAGCAAGCAGAAGCGGCAGCTTATCAACGCTTAGCAAAGCATTGCCAAGCTTTTGCTTGCCCGGTGTATGCCTTGCCGGGGAACCATGATGATGTTGATTTAATCAATTCAGAATTTAGTGAAACCAAGATCAAAACAGAGAAAACCATCAGCATGGTGGGTTGGCACATTGTCATACTAAACTCCGTTATTTCAGGGCGCACCGAAGGTTGTTTAGCTGAGAGCGAGCTAGTGTTTTTGCAACAAGCCCTACAATCAAAACCGAACTTACCGACACTTATTGTCTTGCACCATCATGCGCAGCCAGTGAATGGTAGTATGGATAACGTTATGTTACGCAACAGCACTGAGTTTAATGCCTTAATTAAAGGTTACCCACAAGTGAAGGCGGTTTTATATGGTCATGTGCATCAAGCTTATGATCAAACCATTAATAGTATTCGTTATTTGGCCAGTCCGTCGACCTGTTATCAAATAGAAGAAAATAATAATGAATTCAAATGCGATATTGATTCAAAACCTGGCTATCGCTGGTTAAGCTTAAATGACGATGGTACAATCGCGACCAACATTATTAGAGTTGAATAGACATGGCAAAAGATTACAGTGCACAAGATATTGAGGTTTTAAGTGGCTTAGAGCCAGTACAACGCCGCCCAGGAATGTATACCGATACCAGCCGCCCCAATCATTTGGCGCAAGAAGCGATTGATAACAGTGTCGATGAAGCACTTGCCGGTCATGCGACACAAATTGAAGTGACTATCTATAAAGATAACTCGGTTGAAATTATTGATGATGGTCGCGGAATGCCAGTCGACAAGCATCCAAAGCATAAAATTCCGGGGGTGGAATTAATTCTAACGCGTTTGCACGCGGGTGGTAAATTCTCTAACAAAAATTATCAATTCTCGGGCGGTTTGCACGGTGTGGGAATTTCTGTGGTGAACGCCCTGTCGAAAAAATTAGATGTACGTATTAAGCGCGACGGCAAAGAATACGGCATGAGTTTTGCCGACGGTAAAAAGAAATCAAACTTAAAACAGTTAGACGAAGTTTCAAAGCGCAACACAGGTACCACGGTTCACTTTTGGCCCGACGAAAAATATTTTGATTCAGCAAACTTTTCAGTGAAGCAATTAAAACATGTACTTCGAGCGAAAGCAGTACTTTGTCCAGGCTTATTAATTGATTTTCGTGATGAAAAGTCGGGTGATACTGAATCCTGGAAATATGCCGGTGGGATCACCGATTACATGCTAGAGAGCTTATCTGGCCAAGAAATGTTACCGCCAGAACCTTTTGCCGGTACCGTAACAGCAGAACACGAAGCCGTTGATTGGACACTAACATGGTTACCTGATGGCGGAGAAGATGTGGCCGAAAGTTACGTCAACTTAATTCCAACCGCCCAAGGTGGTACGCATGTAAATGGTTTACGCACAGGCTTGGCCGACGCAATGCGTGAATTTTGTGAGTTGCATAGCTTGCTACCTCGCGGTGTTAAAATTGCCTCAGAAGATGTCTGGGTAAAATGCAACTATGTGATCTCAGTTAAGATTGAAGACCCACAATTCTCTGGCCAAACCAAAGAGCGCTTAACCTCAAGACAATGTGCGCCATTTGTTTCTGGCGTGGTCAAAGATTCGTTTAGTTTGTATTTAAGCAAAAACCCATCACTGGGCGAAGCCTTAGCCGAATTTATTATTAGCAATGCACAAAAGCGTTTAAAACAAGCGAAAAAAGTGACGCGTAAAAAAGTAGCCGGTGGCCCCACTCTGCCAGGAAAGCTTGCCGACTGTACATCGCAAGATAGAAATTTAACCGAATTATTTTTAGTCGAAGGTGACTCAGCCGGTGGCTCAGCAAAACAAGCGCGCGACCGTAACACACAAGCGATTATGCCGTTGCGTGGTAAAATTTTAAATACTTGGGAAGTCGATTCTAGCCAAGTGTTAGCCTCACAAGCCATTCATGATATTTCAGTTGCGATTGGTATGGACCCTGATAATGCCGATTTAAAAGGATTACGTTATGGAAAAATTTGCATCTTAGCCGATGCCGATTCCGATGGCTTACATATTGCCACCTTATTATGTGCGCTATTCATGAAACACTTTCCTGCTCTAGTTAAACAAGGTCATGTTTTTGTTGCCATGCCGCCACTATATCGTATCGATGCTGGCAGAGAAGTTTTTTACGCGCTAGATGAAGCTGAAAAACAAGGCGTACTAGACAGATTAGAAAGCGAAAAGAAAAATGCAAAAATAAACGTACAACGCTTTAAGGGGCTGGGTGAAATGAACCCACCACAACTACGTGAAACCACCATGAATCCAGATACCCGACGTTTAGTACAGCTCACCGTCGAAACTGGTGATGATACGACTAAAACCATGAATATGCTGTTAGCAAAAAAACGCGCATCTGGTCGCAAAAAGTGGTTAGAAACTAAAGGTAACTTAGCCGTCGTTTAAGCTGATATTAGCCTTTAATATTATTTTCTGGATAAGCCGTGTTCGCCGACCAATACTTTGGTGGCACGGTCGGAATATCTTGATTGCTTGGTAGCATCATAAAGTAAACCGAGTTCATGGCGCTAGCAAGTGGCTCTGGTACGTTTTTACCAGTGTAATCAGGGTATATTTTACCAGTTGTTGTATTCCAATATTTATCGATACTTGCTTTTAATTGCGTATAAAGCAGCTCGGCTTGTGGCATTGTTTTTTCTGTTAATAATAATTCCCAAAAATATAATGTGCTTTGCTCAACACCTTGCGCATTTTTGCCATTTATTTTACGATAATAAATATGAATAAATGGTGCTTGAAAACGACCTAATAAATTCATAATAGTGCCATTAATCCAACCATAATCATTTGGCAATACTTTTGCAGGATAACTACCCCAGCCTGTGACCATTTCAACTGTGTATTTTCCAGCAAGTGAAGACTCAAGATTATTACTGTCCCAATGGATCATAGCAATACCATTTGGCAAGCCTAAAACATTTTTTGCTCTGGTAACGCTAACGGTTTTACTGCCCGTTTTAATATATTGCGGCCACACATATAAATTACCAGGACCCCAGCTGCCCATTATGGTCATCGGTAATGGCAGGCCACCTTTAAAAATACCGGGCGAGGTTGTTGAGCCCGTATTAACATACGCACTTTTTTTACCGCGATAAGCTTTTGGTGATGAAGATGAGAGTGTAGTGTAGGCGTTGTCAGGAAGAAATTGCATTTGTTTTGGAATGCTGCCGGATTTAGCCTGCGCTAAAGCGGGGGATGAAAGTAGAGTTAGAAATCCGAGTACGAGGGAAAATACAAAGCTGATTTGGTTTTTTAAAATAAATTTCTTGAGATTAAAAATGGTACACATAACATCCTGTCCTTTAATACGATTTGTATTTTTATCCTGACTAACGGCATTAAGTATAAGTAGTTATTTGTTAGAAGACAAGTTAAGGCCAAAAGGTTTTATAGAGAACAGGTGTTCTGTAATTATTTTCAGAGCTTCTGAATTGGTTATGGCTTGCGAAATTTATTCAGTGCTAATACTAACAATCACCCACTCTTTGCTTGGTTTGAGCTCTTGATTAGCCGAAAAGAAATGAATGTGATTTTTCGCATCGAAAGTAAATAATAAAATATTAGTTGGATTGTCATCACGGAATTTTTCAAAATCATATTCTTCAGTTAAGGTCGTGTTGGTTAATTTATCATTGTTTCGAATGTATTGATTTAACTTGGCAAAGGTTACACCATTTTTGAAAATAATATTGCCTTTAAAACGTTCGGCGGCAGTTTGTTTGTGATGCTCACTATGTTCGCCTTTTTCAGTTTGCACAGAAAAAATATTATTCACGCCAAACTCACGCTTGTATCGCATAGCTGCTAAAGTATTTAAGTTCGTTCGTGCAGAAATAGCCAGCATGCCGCCGATACCGATTAAGTCCAAATGCCGGTCAGCATAAGCTGAAACAGGGTTGCCATAGAAAGCGGGTAAGCCATCCATGCGTGCCGCTTGCACATGTTCCCACACAGCTGAGGTTAGCAAAACACGGTAATCATGTTTGACTAATTCTGTAGCAATTGCGCGTGCAACAGGATTCGCTCCAACAATTAAATAGCCTCTTGGCTCTGGTTCACTGACACCTAATAATCTTGCGACCCAGCGCGTAGTCAAGCTCTGAAAAACCACCGTACCAATAATCACTAAGAACGTAATTAAAATTAATTGATGCGAGCCAGGTATGCCATTTTGTTTTAGCCGAATCGCAAATAAAGCAGAGACAGCAGTAGCAACTATGCCGCGAGGATAGATCCAAGCTAACAGAAATTTCTCGCGCCAATTTAAGGTCGAGCTTAAAGTACAAATAAAAACAGCAAGTGGTCGCAACACAAATTGCAAAGTGGCAATTAAAATAAGCGCTGGCCAAATAAGGCTATATATATGTGTAAAAGAGATTTGAGCGGCTAATACAATAAACAAACCAGAAATCAAAATAATACTTAAGCTTTCTTCAAAGTCGAGGATATCTTCAATGTGTACATCCTTCATATTAGCTAGCCACACCCCCATAATGGTAACGGCCAATAAACCAGAGCCACTATTAAAATGATTAGCCACGATATAGGTTAAAATCACTAAAGCGAGAGTCGCGACATTGTGCAGGTATTCAGGAAACCAATGTCGGCGCAATGCTGTGCCACAAAAATAACCGATGCATGCTCCCATCGCAGCGCCAATGGCAATGTGTAAGATAAACATTATAATAACGTGATCAAAAGCTTGTCTCGCGTGATACGCTTGAATAAAGCTAAAGACCAGCACGGCTAACAAAGCACCGATCGGGTCGATAACAATACCTTCCCAACGTAAAATGTTAGAGACTTTTTCATTTGGTCGCACAGTTCGTAACAATGGTGCAATCACCGTTGGGCCAGAAACGCAGAGAATCACACCTAACAAAATTGATAATTCAATCGGCAAATGAAATAAGAAATGCACCAATACTGTTGCACCAATAATGGTGATGATGACCCCATTGGTTAACAAGCTACTCACCACATCCATATGGCCCTTAATCTCTTTAAAGTTTAAGGTCATGCTGCCCTCAAATAAAATAATGGCTACAGCAATTTCGATCATCGGCGTCAGAATGTCACCAAACACTTTACCTGGATTAAGCAAGCCCAAGCCAGGGCCGATTAATAAGCCGGTCAGTAATAAAAATAAAATTGAAGGTAATTTAACCCACCAAGCCAACCATTGGCAAAGAAAGGTAAGAACAATAATACTGCCGAGAGCAATAATGACGGATTCATGCATGGGGAGATTTTAGCATACTGTTGTAGGATACAAAATTATCTATTTAAAAGTGTCGTTGCGAAGAGCGAACTCTCTTTTTCTTTGATTTCAAAAAAATAAGGCAATTGCCAGGCCTGCGTTTTTATAGCTTGCGGGCTCTCTGGGCTATCCCAACGGGGATAAAGCCGAAAGCCAAGCTTTCCGCCTTTGCCATCGAGGCTGAGGATCTTGTTTTTGAGCAATGCATATTTAGGAAATATAAATTGACCGCGCCGATTTTTTTTACAACATGAATAATATAGAACGAAAAATGATCTTCACCATCATATGGTACATTGTTACCGGCTGTATCACGTTTCCACAAGGCGACAAAACAGCCAATTTTAATAGGCGTTATTTTGGCTATTCTAAATTTTACGGGTTTTTTATTCAGAGTGTAAGTAAATGCCCCATAATCAGAATGCTCTTTTTCACTTTCAAGTTTATCAAGACACAGGTGATTGGGTTTGTAGATGAGTTTATTAACTAACATAAGCTCATTAAGGCTAATCTCAAAATCCATATTATCCTACTTATTTTTTGCGCCGTTTATCTTCATACCGGCTTATTATCTTCATTAAAAAAAGATGCGGGAGTGTTGTACGTGCGATATTCACGCGCGGTAAAAGCAACAGTTTATCACCCGCTAACACGCGTGAACGTTGTGTGGTTACTGCGGTGGTAAAGCCTGCTGCCGCAACCGCGGCCACTGTTTTATCATCATATTCACCATAAGGATAAGCAAAATGCGCCACGGTTGTGTCGAGCTCTTGCTCTAAATATTGCTTGCTGACTAAAATTTCTTGTTCTAATTCAGTAGCACCGCATTGTGGCAAATGCGCATGGCTTGTGGTGTGGCACCCAATATCATTTCCAGCCGCCTGCCATTCCCGCATTTGTGTAAGGTTCATTAAAGGCCGTTCAACAATATTTTTTGGAATAGCCCAATGATTATTCTTTCCTACCTGCCCGCTAACCATATAGCATGTCGCGCTGAAGCCAAATTTGTTTAATAAAGGTAAAGCCTGTTGCCAGTTATCCAAATAACCATCGTCAAAGGTTAGCCCGACCACCTTGCCTTTCTTCTGTCCACTTAAATAAGGTTGTAAATCACTCATTGAGAGCGCCTTGTAACCAAGCCATTTTAGCAAGCGAAATTGCCAATGCAGGTTTTTAACACTCACTGCTGCCGAGCGCAAAGCTGTGCCTTTGGGTGGAGTAGAGATACTATGATAAGTAAGAATAGCGATCGGTTTTTGATTTTTCGATGTAGTCATTAATAGAGTATATACGTGTTCTGTCAGTAAAACTAGAAATCTAAGCTCGACAGCATTTTCACAATTGGTTAGAATCAACGTAATTCACATTCAATGCAGGCATTATGAGCGATCAAGAAATCAGTATTACTTCCGCAGAATCTCAACCCTTAGGGCATTTTACAGAGCAAGCGTATCTTAACTATTCAATGTACGTGATCCTAGACCGCGCCTTACCGCATATTGGTGATGGGCTAAAGCCGGTGCAGCGTCGTATCGTCTACGCTATGTCTGAGCTGGGTTTAAAATCGACGGCTAAATATAAAAAATCTGCACGAACAATTGGTGACGTATTAGGTAAATTTCATCCGCATGGTGATGCCGCTTGTTATGAGGCCATGGTATTAATGGCACAAGACTTCTCATATCACTATCCGTTAGTTGATGGTCAAGGTAACTGGGGCTCACCTGATGATCCAAAATCTTTTGCTGCCATGCGTTATACCGAGGCCAAACTGGCTAAATATGCTCAAGTATTATTAACCGAATTAGGTCATGGCACCGTTGATTGGGTCCCAAACTTTGACGGCACTTTAAACGAGCCAAAAATTTTACCAGCGCGAGCCCCTAATTTGTTACTTAACGGCACCACCGGTATAGCCGTTGGTATGGCAACCGATGTCCCACCGCATAACTTAACCGAAGTAGTGACAGCGTGTATTCATTTATTAGATAATCCAAAAGCGAGCCTAGCAGATATTGTTAGCTTTATTCCTGGCCCAGATTACCCTACCGAAGCTGAAATTATCACTCCGAAAAATGAATTAATTGAAATGTATAAAGCTGGCACCGGCAGCGTACGTATGCGCGCATTATATGAGAAAGAAAATGGTGAAATTGTACTCACTGCTTTACCACACCAAGTATCTGGTGCAAAAATCATTGAGCAAATTGCCCAACAAATGCTAGCCAAGAAATTACCAATGGTTGATGATGTCCGTGACGAATCCGACCATGAAAATGCAGTGCGTATTGTGATTTCACCACGCTCAAACCGTGTGGATATTGAAAGTTTAATGCTGCACTTATTTGCGACCACCGATCTAGAGCGCTCATACCGAGTTAATATGAACGTTATTGGTTTAGATGGCAAGCCAGAAGTGAAGCCATTATTAAAAATGTTAACTGAGTGGCTCACCTTCCGCACGCAAACGGTAACACGCCGCTTAGAGTATCGTTTAGAAAAGGTGAACAAACGTTTACATATTTTAGCGGGTTTATTAATTGCCTTTTTAAGTATTGATGAAGTTATTCACATTATCCGCACCGAAGATCAGCCGAAACCGGCGTTAATGAAAAAATTTACATTAACCGACATTCAAGCAGAAGCAATTTTAGACTTAAAGTTACGGCATTTAGCAAAACTAGAAGAAACAAAAATTACGGCTGAACAAAAAGAACTATCGGATGAGAAAACAGAGTTAGAAAAAATATTAGGCTCGAAAGCGCGTATGAAAACTTTAATGAAAAAAGAACTAACCAACGTATTAGAAGAATATGGTGATGTTCGTCGCTCACCTATCGTTGAGCGCGGCGAAGCGACCGCAATTGATGTAACTCAATTAACACCAACCGAATTGGTTATCATAACGTTATCTGATAAAGGTTGGATCCGGGCAGCCAAAGGTCATGATATTGATCCTACGGCATTGAGCTACAAATCGGGCGATAGTTTTAAAGCCTCCGTTAAAGGTAAAAGTAATCAAAACGCTATTTTCTTTGATTCTTCTGGCCGTGCTTTTTCTGTGCCGGCACATTCCCTAC
>JAWUYR010000045.1:0-19508 GCA_034110705.1 Gammaproteobacteria bacterium
ACAAAGCTTGTTTCAGTATATCGAAGGGTATTATAATCACAAACGAAGGCATTCATCGATTGGATACCAATCACCCAGTCAATTTGAGATGGCTGCGTGAGTTCGTAGAAGTGAGTGTCTACGGAAATGGGGGAAGATTAGGTTTACATGATCAGAAATTTTAGAATCATCACAACCAGTTAAGCTCCCTGATTCAGCTATTTTGCACACGGCAACATCTGTTCGATTCGTCACGTATAAGAATCTACCGTTGGGACTTAGTGCTAATCCCACTGGGTCAATAAGATTAGTCACAGTATGCGTACAGTTCTCTAAAGTATTATTGTCAGCATTAATTGAACAAACCTGAATGGTATCCTGTTCAACATCACCAACATAGGCTAGTGTTCCTGCAACGTTTGGTACGACTGACTTAATATTCTGATTCTCTACATTACTACAGACAAGCTGTTGAGTGCTTGAACTTTTGTCGATCTTACAACGTCTATATTGAGAAATATCGGAATCGGTCTGAAATAACGTTTGTTGATGGGCTGATGATGGCGAAACTGATGTAACCGAAAAAGTGGGGCTAGTTTCAGTGTAGCCTAATTGATCAGTGACCGTAAACGTAAACAAATTGGAATACAGTTTTCGAGTGACACCATCAGGCAAAGTAGGAGTTTGTACCTGTAAATAAACATCACAGCTTGCCCCAGGGGCTAGCGGCTGGGTAGCAGAGCCCGATTGAATATAGAAACAACAATCTCCATTGTCTATGATTATGCCTGTTAAAGTCCCTGAACCCAAAACAATATTTCTTAACACGACAGGTTGAGAAAAGGTGTTGGTGATCTTAAAACGAAAATTAAGTTGAGCCTCAATACCGCTTGGTTTAATGTAGTTCAACTGTGACGGGTTATCTTGAGCCACACTAAGTATAATTGGATTTGCAGCAAGTCCAGTACAAGCACACAGGAAAAACCATAATACGATGTTTAATAAACGTTGAGTCATAAACCTATTCACCTCATAATTAAAATTGATATAGCGCGCGAAAACCGAAATTTATCCCCGCAAAATGATTAGCCAGTTTTCCAACAGAACTACTCCCACTTGCCCCCGTACCTGTATTGGGCATTGCTACCGTTCCTAAATCTGTGTAACCGACTAAAGTCTCAAGTTGGAACTGCTTCACTATTGGAGTAAGCACCCCAAATGCAAAACCATAAGTTACATTATTCTGTGTTTTCTTCGCAAAACCTATGCCACCATTTGCAGAATAACTGTCTGCTTTTAATGTATCCATCCCTAAAGAGATCTGAGCTAGCCATGCAAATGTAGTCTGCCAATAGCGCAGGCCAGCAATAAGATTGGTAGTGGTAGCAGATAGTTTGTAATGATAATTAGTTCCTTCACTACCACTACCATTAATGCGAGCTTTCGCCTGGCTAATGCTGGCTCCTGTCTCAAGCTGCCAGTGCGTATTAAGCCTCCACAAATAACCACCTTCAAGACTAGGAAGGATTAAAATCGGAAAACTCTGGTTAGTTCGCGCCAAATGTACAGCAAAGTTATTGGGAATTTGTTCGGTGACAATTGTACTGCTCTGTTTGCCCAAGGTACTTTGTACAAAGCTCACACCTACACCAACAAAAGGCCGATTTGTTAAGGGAGGTACCGTAGATGCCGAAGTGATATTACCGACGATGACACAGAAAATGCCAAAAGAAATGAGAATAAACCGTTTCATTTTTTAGTTTTACTTCCATATAAGCTAAGAGGTCAGAAGGATAACAATTTTTTCTATAAAAATAAAAGAATAAGTATCGAAGATACAAGTTTAACACCATTTCTCTTTCGAAACGAACCAAAAAAAATGGGGCGATATTTATAGTGTTATCATTCCGTTAGAGCAACAAATTTATAAAAAAATATTACGCTAAACAAGCGCAGGACACCAATTTCAGTTTTGAGCTAACGGATTGTTTTTGTGTGCTTATTAGTGCCTAGGCACGTTTAAAAATGGCGGAGAGGGAGGGATTCGAACCCTCGATGGGCTTGTGGCCCATACTCCCTTAGCAGGGGAGCGCCTTCAGCCGCTCGGCCACCTCTCCAGAAGAGGCGGAATTATACCAGGCTATCAGGCGAAGTAAAGATATTGTGGTATGGTAGAATGCGTATGTTCGAGGGACTGTGGATTTACCTGCACAGCATAATTTGTGGAAGAGGTTAGTTAATGAAAAGTATAATGAAACATGAAAAGCTCCTTTATTATGCGCTAATTCTCGCATGCACTATTTTCAGTCGTAGTTTTTTCCCTATTCCTGGTGCCAATCCACTCTTTGCTGTAGCGCTATTTTCTGGCGTCAAATTGAATAAAACCAGAGCGATAATTTTTTCTTTGGTGTGTATTATGCTATCAGACATCAGCTTAGGCATTATTAAAGGCTATCCTATGTTTGGTTCATGGAGTTTCTTTACCTATAGTGGCCTAGCGCTTTTGGCGCTTGTTGGCCATTGCTTGCGTAAAGTTAATCCAGCTTGGTTTTTAGTGATTTCACCGGTACTTACAACTTTATTTTGGGCGTGGACTAACCTTGATCCTTGGTTCTTCAGCACAATGTATCCGCATAATTTGGCTGGTTTTGGTCTTTGTTATCTTATGGCAGTCCCATTTTTGAAAACGGCTATTTGGGGTAATTTAGTCTGGTTGGCAATTCTTTTTTCACCTCGTATTTTCAAAGGTGTGGTGTGCAAGCCAAGTCTGTTATAATCGTTTTTTTCTAAGCTTCTTGGGTTCTCATGGACGAAATACTTCATTCCATTAGTACAGTGTCACAATCAACGGGTGTTAATGCTATTACTTTGCGTGCTTGGGAGCGACGTTATGGTTTAGTTGTGCCTAAACGGACACCAAAAGGACATCGGCTTTTTACTGATGATGATATTGTCCGTATTAAAGAAATTTTGTTTTGGTTAGAGAAGGGCATTACCATTAGTAAGGTTGGCCAATATCTACAACATAAAAAACAACCCATTAATAAGCATGATGAGCCTGATTATTCTAAATATCAGAAGTTGGCTATCCAGGCTGTACAAGGATTTGATCAAAATTTATTAGAAGAATACATGAATGAAATGTTTTCGTTGTATCCGCTCGATGTGATCTCGCAAAAAATTTATCCTAAAGTGTTGGAATCATTGAGTAACCATTGGCTTACTTCAGATACGGCTTTTTCTGAACAACAGTTTTTTTCATTTTATTTGCGCAATAAAATTGCGACAACTTTTTTAAAAGCAAAAGATGCCAAGGTCAGCGGTAAAATTATTGTCACGACTTTAGAAGAAGCCTTCTCAGAACTTGAGTTGCTATTCTTAGCCGCGGCATTATCAAAATATGGGTTTGAGATTATTTTACTAGGTAAACGTACTTTGCCACATGAGTGGCCGAAGATCTTTCAAAAAACCAATTGTAAAGGTTTGGTTATATCGATAGATAATATTGAAACGCAACTCCAACAAGTCAAGCATGTAGGAGAGTATGTTAATGTGCCGATTTGTGTGCGTACTCGTACACCCTTGCAGAATGCCGCGGTATTTTCAGGCGAGAATGTTCATGCATTGCCAGAAAATTACCATCTTTTTTTAGCTAGGATTAATGAAGTGATGAGTGCCGATAATGAAAGCTAAGATTAGAGATATTGAACTTTATTTTGATGTGCTAGGTTCGCATATAGAATTCACAGATAAAGGTGTTGTTGAAAAACCTATAATGTTTTGTCTGCATGGCGGCCCTGGTGGGGATCATAGTGTCTTTAAAAAATATATTCCTGCACTACAAGATATTGCACAATTAATCATGATGGACCATCGTGGTTGCGGCATGAGTGAGCGGACTCAGCAAAGTGATTACACCTTAGAAAATAATGTCGAAGATGTTGAAGCATTGCGCCAGTATTTAGGTGTAGAAAAAATTATTGTTTATGGCCATTCTTATGGTGGCATGCTTGCCCAAGCTTATGCGTTACGTTATCCGGATAATATTAGCAAGCTGATTTTAGGGGTTACAACCGGACACGGTCGATTTTACGATGTAGCACGTGAACGACTTAAAAAACGTGGCGGCAAAAAAGAAATCGCTTGGGGCGAAAAATTATTTGCCGGTGATTTTAAAAGTGATATAGAATTTAAAAAGTTCTTTGTTGAAATGGCACCAATGTATTCCAATAAAGTATTAAAAGAAAATATAAAAATCAAAATTTTTGATGATATTAAAGTGTCGCATGAAGCC
The DNA here is from genome assembly GCA_034110705.1 of Gammaproteobacteria bacterium. GTDB lineage: Bacteria > Pseudomonadota > Gammaproteobacteria > JABDGN01 > JABDGN01 > JAWUVP01. The sequence continues at coordinate 4,274 of JAWUYR010000045.1, forward strand.
ATTAATGAAGGTTTTGGCGGGTTTATGAGAGACATAGACTTTATTCCAGAGCTGCATAAGATTGCCTGTCCTACGTTAGTTTTTGCTGGGCGGGATGATTGGGTTTGTGCACCACAGTTTTCTGAGGAAATAGCCGTAGAGATACCGAATGCTAAATTAGTAATTTTTGAACATAGCGGGCACTCGGTGCCAATGGATGAACCAGAAGCATTCATTAATATGATGCGAGACTTTATTAAGTCTAAGCAAGATGAAAACTAGGACGTGTGGCTCTGTTAAAATTAATCCGGAGCAAGCTCCGGGAAATTTTTACTTTTGGAATGCTTTATAGTGCTCTGCTAAAACAACGGCAACACAAGCTGTCAGCTTCTTACCCATCGGTAAATGTAGAAACTCATTTGGACCATGTGCATTAGAAGCCGGTCCTAAAACACCGGTAATCAGAAATTGTGCTTGTGGAAATTTATCACCCAGCATACCCATAAAAGGAATTGAACCACCTTCACCCATATAAACAGTTGGCGCGCCAAAGAATGTTTGTGAGGCTTCATTCGCTGCTTGATCTAACCAATCAGCTACGGCAGGAGCATTCCAACCGGGGCCAGATTTTTCCATAGTAAAGGTTATTTTGGCATTATATGGCGGATTAGTTGTGAGCTTTTTAGCAATAGCCTGCATGGCCTGGTCAGGATTACAGGTTGGTGGAAAGCGAAAAGATATAGTAGCTTTAGTATACGGTCGCAATACATTGCCTGCATTAGCGCATGATGGAATACCATCCATGCCAGTAACCACGATAGTTGGATGCCAAGTTTTAAATAACAAAACCTCAGCAGGATCTTCATTGGTTGGAACTGCATCATCAACAAATGGAAAGCTTTTATAAATTTCAGTGTCCAACACTTCAGCAGCGAGCTTAGCTTGTTGTCGGCGTTGCTCAGGGATTTCAACTTGGCATTCAGGCATTGTGATTTCACCGGTGCTTTCATTTTCAATGCGGCTGAGTAATTGACGTAGAATTCTAAAAGTTCCTGGTACAGCGCCACTAGCAGCACCTGAGTGCACACCTTCTTTTAAAATTTCGACAGTCAATTCAGCGGTTGCAGTGCCACGTAATGAAGTGGTACTCCACATTTGTTTATAATTACCGGCACCAGAATCTAAACAAATAACTAAGCTTGGCGAGCCTATTTGATCTTTTAAATGATTGATATAAAATGGTAAGTCATAGCTGCCTGATTCTTCACAAGCTTCAATCAAAATGACACAGCGTGCGTGAGGAATATTCTGTTCTTGTAATGCCAAAATACTGGTTAACGAAGCAAAGAGGGCGTAACCATCATCTGCACCGCCACGGCCATAAAGCTTGTCATCTTTTAAAACGGGTGTCCAAGGCCCGAAGCCTTCATTCCAGCTAGTCATCTCAGGTTGCTTATCCATATGGCCGTATAACAAAACCGTCTCATCACCAGCGCCTGGAATATCAATATAAATTAGCGGCGTTCTGCCTTCAAATTGTAACACTTTTAGCTGCATATCTCGTGCTGGATGCATTTTGGCCCACTCTGCGAATTGTTTAATCGCTTGTTGAAGATAACCATTTTCTTGCCAGTTGCTATCGAACATCGGTGACTTGCATGGGATCTTAATGTATTCAACTAATTCAGGGATAATGCTATCGTCCCACATTGTATTACAAAATTTAGAGATTTGTTCGGTGTTCATGGTGTATCCAGTCCGTTTAAAAGAAGGCAATTCTAACATGTTTGCTTTGTTTGGAGAATCCCAAATAGGAGAGCTCAAACTATGTTACATCGTTGCAACTATATACTATAAATAAAGTAACACTTCTACCCGGCGGTTTTTTAACTTTCCTGCAAACGTGTAATTATTGGCTATTGGATAAAATTCACCACGACCTGCAGAAATGATTTTTGTTTTAGTAATACCTTGCGCAATTAAATAGTTTTTAACTTTTCCGGCCCAGCCTGCTGATAAGCTTTGGTTCTTTGCAATTCCGCCTTCATGGCTTGTGTAACCATAGACGTCAATTTTTTTATAGAGATTGTTTTTTGCTGTTTCTGCAATTTCATTCAAATATTTTTTTGAATAACCAGAGATAGGACCTTTGCGATTAAAGATATAATAGCTTGGCATGATTAGTTGAATATGATCATTTTTTAAATCAACTTCGACTCGACTGTCCGAAAAAGCATGATCAAATTTTTCACTCACGGTTTTTAAAGTCGCTTCTTTTTTCACGAACGTTTTTTGTTCAGTCACCGTTTTGAGTTCGGTCACTTTTTTCGGTTTGATAGGGGCAGAAGCACAACTGCTCAATAGTGTTATACACAGAAGATTAAGACTAATTAGAAATAAATAACGCATATTATTTCTCAACATCAAAGCTCTCACCACAACCACAGGCATTTTTGGCTAAGGGGTTGTTAAAGCGTAATACCTTGTTAATACCATCTTGCACAAAATCAATTTCGGTACCGGCTAAGTAGCGTAGATCGGGTTTGGCTACGTAGAGATTAATATCTTTATCCTGGTATACCGCATCATCATCTTCTTTACTGGTGACATAGGATGAGGCATATTTTTTATTACTGCAGCCAGCATCTTTAATACCAAGACGAAAGCCGATGGCTTCGGGGTTTTTTGTTAAATAACTTTGAATATGCTCTGCTGCAGCTGGAGTAAGGGTGATGGCTTGTGGTTTTACGGTTTGTACGCTCATGATCTTGGCCTTTGTTTTTGGAGATTATAACATGAATATTAAGGTGAAACGTCGTTTCGTTAGTTTGCTATTAACTCTCCTTATGAGTGGATTACTTTCAGTTAACGCTATAATTTAGCAATATTCTTATTTTATTCTCTAGCTCTTAATAGATTAAGCGGGATATTATACCTGACACAGTTTTTGCCAGGCTTCGGTGACTAAAAGAGCGGAGCTTAAGTGATGCGCTGGTAAATCCAATGCGATTTTAATTTGTTGGCTACCAATGTTAGCAGCTTTTTGAATCGTTTTGTTTTGTATTTGCTGGCATAGATATTCTGCCGCAGCAATGGTTGTCATCGCACCATGAGCCTTGAAGCATGCTTGAGTAATATTGTCATTCTTGACGATTATTTGTAGTTGCACCACGTCACTTTGGCCAGGATTACCGGCTGAAGTTGAGCGTACATCGGCACCGGTTAGCTCGCCAGCATGGGTGGGATGTCGATAAAGTTCGGTAATGATTTTATTATAAAAATCCATCTTAAACCTGCCATAAAGGTGACATTGCGCGAATACGTGCAACCTCATTCTTAATCATTTCTGCGCTTGTTAAAACATCTTGTTTACGCGTAAATCGGCCAAACGAAATACGAACTGTGTTATTGGCCTGCACATTGCTTAAACCGATTGCAGCTAAGACATGTGAAGGCGCAATTGCCGCAGATGTGCAAGCAGAACCAGCAGAAAATGCTAGCTCAGGACAACCGGCCATTAGGGCTTCGTTATCGACATGTTCAAAGGTGATGCTTAAAATATTCGGCAAGTTATGTTCAGGTGCTTCATTAATATGCATGCCAATAACTTCAGAAAACGACTTCAAAAATAATTGTCGCCACAGCGCAATTTGCTCTTGTTCGCCAGGTGCGTGTTCTTGCATTAACTTGGTTGCTTCAGCCATGCCGACAATTTGATGTGTGGGCAAAGTACCAGAGCGCAAACCTTGCTCGTGCTTACCACCACTAATTTGCTCGACTAAACGTACTCGTGGTTTGCGTCGTACATACAAAGCCCCAATACCTTTTGGTCCATAAATCTTATGGCTAGCAATCGAGATTAAATCCACGGGCATTTGTTGCACATCGATCGGTAATTTTGCAAAACTTTGCGCCGCATCGGTATGAAAGTAAATACCATGTTGCTTGGCTACGTTAGCGATGGCATCAATATCTTGAATGACCCCAGTTTCATTATTCACATACATGATGCTAATTAAAATTGTATCGGGGCGAATAGCTTCCTTAAGTACTTGCAGTGCAATGCGGCCATCTTTTTCAGGTCGTAAATAGGTTACGGTAAAGCCTCTTTTTTCTAAAGCCAAGCAACTGTCTAGCACAGCTTTATGTTCGGTCATTGAGGTAATAATATGTTGGCCATTCTTAGCATGAAATTCAGCTAAGCCTTTAATGGCTAAGTTATTAGATTCCGTGGCACCAGACGTGAAAATAATTTCGCGTGGGTCGGCATTCAGCATGCTGGCAATATCAGCTCGAGCTTGGTCGACACGCAGCGCCGCATTCATGCCAAAAGCATATGTTTTAGACGCCGGGTTGGCAAAATCACCTTCTAAGGTAAGGCAGCTTTGCATTTGAGTTACAACTTTTGGGTCAACCGGTGTTGTCGCGGCGTAATCTAAATAAATCATTTATTTGTTCAGCTGAGAGGTGAGTTTAGTTAAAATTCCCATTAGCAAATCAAACTCCATCGTTTCCAATTGAGCACGGTTAAACAAACGTTTTAGCCGCGGCATTAATTTGCGTGGGTTGGTATTCTTTAAAAAATCGATATCAATTAATAAGTGCTCTAAATTTTGGTAAAACAATTGTACTTGATGATCGCTAGCCAATTCATCATGTTGCTCTTCTTCGGGTAGGAATTTATTTTCCAAAAATGCCATGCGGATTTCATAACAAATAATTTGTACGGCAGCGGCTAGATTAAGCGAACTGTATTCTGGATTACTGGGAATATTGACATGGTAATGACAGCGTTGTAATTCATCATTAGTTAAGCCTGCGTGTTCGCGGCCGAATAAAATGGCGATATTATTTTTTTCAGAATCTTGCTTGATACGCTCACCACATTGTCTTGGGTCGAGCATTTTTACCGGGAGGTGGCGTAAGCGAGCGCTAGTACCGATGATAACTTGGCTATCTTTAAGCGCCTCGTCGAGCGAGTCGGTGATTGTACAGGTTTCCAAAATGCTATCGGCTCCGGCGGCGCGGGCAGTGGCCTCGGCGCAAGGGAACTTCGCTTTGGGGTTAACAAGGCATAAATCAGTTAAGTTCATGGTTTTCATGCCACGGGCAGCGGCACCGACATTACCAGGGTGGCTGGGATTGACTAAGATAATACGGATATTTTTGCTCATGCTTTGATTAGGATGCGGAATGTAAGATCTAAAATATAGGGAGGTTGAGGCTAGTATTACTAGGTTCGACCATCTCTAAATCCTAAATCCCAATTCCTAACCCTAGAATTCTCCAATAATGATATAAGGTATGCTAAAATCGCCCACCATATTATCGTATTAAGGTTATTTCATGCAAGCAATTCTCAATATCGCCATTCGCGCCGCTCGCCAAGCGGGTGCCCATCTTCTACGTGAGCGTGTTCGCATGGATGCGATTATTGGTGGTAAGGATTTAACCACTTTACAAGGTCAAGCAGAGACTATGATTACCGAGGTTATTGCTAAAGCATACCCAGAACACGGTATTAACGCGGTACATTCTGGCCTAGAGGCTGAAAATAAAGACACGGTTTGGCACTTAGACATTGTCAATGGTCTACAAAATTTTGCACGCAATATTCCGCACTATGCAATTGTGATGCTGATTGAAGACAAAGGCATGCCGAAATATACTTTAGTTTTTGACCCAATGACTGATGAAATTTTCACGGCTTACAAAGGTGGTGGTGTGCAGTGCAATGAATATCGTTTGCGGGTGAGTAATACAGCTGACTTAGAAAATGTCATCATTGCTTCAGCGCAAAGCCAGAATGCATTAATGGATGCGGGTATCGAAGTTTATAATCAAGGCAGCCCAATTTTGGCATTAGCCTATGTTGCTGCAGGACGCATTGATGCTTTTTGTGGTGAAAATTTAAGCCCTATCGAACTTAAAGTCGGTAACATGTTAGTTAAAGAAGCCGGCGGCTTGATTGGCGACTTACAAGGTGGTCATGATATGGCAACCAAAAAGCAATTGCTAGCTGCAAATACAAAATTGTTTAAAGCTCTGGTGCAAAAAAATAAGTCATAATTCCAAAAAGGATAAACTATGTCTGATAATCATTTTATTCGCAAAGTAGCCGTGCTTGGTGCCGGTGTTATGGGCGCGCAAATTGCCGCGCAATTAACCAATGCTAATGTCGAGACGATTTTATTCGATTTGCCAGCTAAAGAGGGTCCTTTAAACGGGATCGTTGATGGCGCTATTTTGCGCTTAACAAAATTAAAGCCAGCCCCATTAGTGACTAAAAGCAAAGCTGGACAGATTCAAGCCGCCAACTACGAACAAGATTTAACAAAATTACATGATTGCGATTTGATTATTGAAGCTATCGCCGAACGCTTAGATTGGAAAGAAGATCTTTATCAAAAAATTACCCCTTACGTTAACGAGCATGCGATTTTAGCCAGTAATACCTCTGGTTTAAGTATTGCGGCTTTATCTGGTGTGTTACCCGAAAATTTACGAAATCGTTTTTGTGGCGTGCATTTTTTCAACCCACCACGTTATATGAAGTTGGTTGAATTAATTGCGACAGCTGAAACAGAGCAAAGTGTTTTAAATCAGTTAGAAACATTTTTAGTGGCTACCATCGGTAAAGGTGTCATTCATGCCAAAGATACCCCTAATTTTATTGCCAATCGTATTGGTGTATTTTCGATGTTAGCTATTTTTCATCATACCGAACAATTTGGTTTGCGTTTCGATGAAGTTGATGCGATCACAGGGCCACTTCTCGGCCGGCCTAAAAGTGCTTCTTATCGTTTAGGCGACGTGGTTGGTTTAGACGTGTTAGGTCACGTGGTAAAAACCATGGCTGACAATTTACCGAGCGACCCATGGCATCAGTATTACGAATTGCCAACCTGGATGCGCCAATTAATCGAGAAGGGCGCGACCGGTCAAAAAACAGGCGTTGGTATTTACCAAAAACAAGGTAAAAAAATTACAGTACTCGATGTAGAATCGGCATCCTATGTTGAATTAACAGGCAAAGCCGACGATGACGTTATCAGCATTTTGAAAATAAAAGATCCAAAAGAAAAATTTGCTAAGCTGCGGGCCTCAGACAATAAACAGGCTCAATTTTTATGGGCTACATTCCGCGATACTTTTTTATATAGCGCCTACCATGCGGCTTCTATTCCTAATACCGTGCGGGATATTGATCTTGCTATGCGTTGGGGTTTTGGTTGGAAACTTGGCCCGTTTGAAACGTGGCAATTAGCTGATTGGCAAGCTATCGCGAAAATGATCGACGAAGATGTACAACAAGAAAAAGCTATGGCCAATGTTGAATTGCCACAGTGGGTCAGTGAACTGGGTGACGGTCCATACAACGCCGATGGTGCCTATTCTCCAACAGAAAAGACTTTTGTTGGTCGTTCAGAGTTACCAGTTTATCAGCGACAACTCATGCCTGAATTAGTGCTTGGTGAAATTCATGATAACGGTGAGACTGTTTTTGAAAGTGATGCTATTCGTTTATGGACACAAAATGATGATGTTCTTATCGCCAGCTTCAAAACCAAAGGTAACACTATTAATATGGGTGTGCTGGATGGCTTATTAGAAGGTTTACGTTTAGCGGAGATGGATTACCAAGGTTTAGTGATTTGGAATCCTAAAGGCTCTAACTTTAGTTACGGCGCCGACCTAACGATGATGATGGATGATGTGGCTAATGGTAACTATGATGCCGTTAATGATATCTTAGGGAAATTCCAACACGTTTCAATGCAACTACGCCATTCAATGGTGCCAACGGTCGCTGCTGTTCGTGGCATGGCCTTAGGTGGTGGTTGTGAATTTGCGATGCATTCTGACAGAATTGTTGCCGCAACTGAATCGTATATTGGTCTAGTTGAAGCCGGTGTTGGTTTATTACCAGCTGGTGGTGGTACCAAAGAATTTGCCGAGCGTGCCGCACACAAAGCGAGTCATGATGATTTAGATAAATACATCGCCGATGCTTTCTCCGTGATTGCAATGGCAAAAACGTCAAGCTCAGCGCAAGAAGCGCTTGAGTTAGGTTATTTGAGAGATTCAGATATCATTATTTTTAACAGCGATGAAATTCTTTATGTTGCTAAACAACAAATAAAAGCGATGGCCGAGTCTGGTTACCGCCCACCTGTTGCGCAATTAATGCCTGCTGCTGGTATCGCTGGTATCGCGAACCGTAAACTGATGTTAGAAAATATGCGCGAAGGTAACTTTATCTCAGAATATGACGATGTGGTTGCGACCAATATTGCAACGGTTTTATGTGGTGGCGAAGTGGATAAAGGGAGTTTGGTTAATGCACAATGGTTGCTACGTTTAGAGCGTGAACATTTTATTGCGCTAACCAAGCAAGCGAAAACACAAGAACGGATCACACACACTTTAAAAACCGGTAAGCCTTTACGCAATTAATTAATGGGCATTTAACCGGTGATGAAGTCGTTCCATCGGTTAACGCTCAGCCTAAATTTGTTCCATCAATTTTTTATCAGCCTAATGATTTCACTTAAAATTTGCTTTTCATTTTGGGTGAGGATCTTATTTCACTTTCAATTTCAGTCATAATATTATGATAATAAACAAGTTATCTTCATTATTTCGCTGTACATGTAAACGCCGTCAATTACTAGTAAAAACCCTGTGTCTGTGTTATGGTCGCGACGTTTCCAGGAATAAGTAATAACAAAAATATAATGTAATAATAATAAGGATATAAACATGGTTAAGAAAAGTTTTCAGATTTTATTCGTTCTATTTATTGTCGCTATTGGTCTTGGTTCGTTTACTTCGGCAAATGATGTTGAAAATGAAGAGCAAGATAACGCTAGCTCTAGCCCAAGTCTATAAAAAGCATTCATTAATGCAGATAAGCTCGTAGCTCAAAATGGTATGAGCATCACTTCAATAGACTATGGTTGTCTAGTTGCTTTTTAGCATCGATTTGTTTACTCTCTAGTTCATTCTATCCTATATAAGAGAGAGCTACTTATGTCCAAAGTCCTTCAAGATGTTTATATTGTATCTGCTGTTCGTACAGCTGTAGGCAAGGCACCACGTGGTATGTTTCGTTTAACGCGGCCAGATGATTTGTTAGCCGATGTGCTAGCAGGTGCTAAAGACAAAGTCCCTAATTTAGATCCCAAACTTATTGATGACGTTATAGTCGGTTGTGCGATGCCTGAAGCTGAGCAAGGCTTTAATGTGGCGCGGATTGGTTTATTGTTGGCAGGATATCCAGAGTCGGTGCCAGGGGTTACGGGCAACCGTTTTTGTTCTTCTGGGTTACAAACAATCGCGATGGCAGCCGATAGAATTGCAACTGGCGCTTCGGATGTGATTGTTGCTGCCGGTGTTGAAAGCATGAGCATGGTGAAGTTTTTACCGGACCGTTTAATTGCCAATCCACGTTTGTTTCAAAGTGATGAGTTGCTTGGGATTAATTATGGCATGGGAATCACCGCTGAGAATGTGGCGCGTGATTGGAAAATTAGCCGTGAAGCGCAAGATGAGTTTGCGTTTGCTTCACATCAAAAGGCGTTAAAAGCCATTACAGATGGAGCTTTTAAAGAAGAGATTTTACCTTATGAAGTCAGTTTTCATAATCCTGACTTAGGTTCTGGCCAAGTTCGAGTTGTGAATAAATGGGCCGATACTGATGAAGGGCCAAGGACTGATAGCACTTTAGAGCGTTTAGCAAAATTACACCCCGTCTTTAAAATGGGTGGTTCAGTGACCGCTGGTAACAGCTCGCAAATGAGTGATGGTGCTGGTGCTTTGATGCTGGTTAGTGAAAAGATTTTAAAAGAACATAACTTAACACCTCTAGCGAAGTTCCGTGGGTTTGATGTGGCTGGTGTGCCACCCGAAATAATGGGAATTGGTCCGAAAGAAGCTGTGCCAAAAGTGCTTAAGCAAACGGGATTATCGTTAAATGATATGCAATGGATTGAGCTTAATGAAGCCTTTGCAGCACAAAGTTTGGCCGTGATAAAAGATTTAGATATCAACCCAGAGGTTGTTAACCCTGTTGGTGGTGCGATTGCTCTAGGTCATCCGTTAGGAGCCACTGGAGCGGTTAAATCTACTATGCTGATTCATGGCATGCGAGCCCGTGGTCAAAAGTATGGCATGGTGACGATGTGTATTGGTACAGGGATGGGTGCTGCTGGGGTTTTTGAAATTATTTAAATAATCTAAGCGACATAAGTGATGAGTATTTTTCCTCATCACTTATTCTAGTAGCTGAATTTATTTCATTGCGTTTTGTAATGCTTCGGCAAAGCCACTTTTAGGTGCCGCAGGTTTTGCCTTAGGCTTGGGTTTTGATTTAGTAGGGATGGGTTTACTACCGGTTTTCATAGATAACTGAATACGCTTACGAGCGATATCAACTTCCATGATGGTTGTCTTTACAATCTGGCCAACCTTGACCACTTTATTTGGGTCTTCAACAAATTGATCGCTGAGTTGTGAGATATGTACTAAACCATCTTGATGCACACCAATATCAACAAAAGCGCCAAAGTTCGTGACGTTGGTAACCACACCATCGAGCTTCATTCCTGTTTTAAGATCTTTCATTGTTTCGACACCGTCTTTAAAGCTGACGGTTGTAAATTCAGGACGTGGATCGCGGCCCGGCTTTTTCAATTCAGCAATAATATCGCGGATAGTCACTTCACCCACTTCAGCGGTGAGTAACGATTTAATTTCAAGTGCATTTAAAATTTGTTGATTGCCCATGAGAGATTGAATGTTGAGCTTAGTTTGCTTAAGAATACTATCGACAATAGAATATGATTCTGGATGTACGGCCGAAGCATCGAGTGGTTCACTGCCATTAATGACGCGCAAAAAACCGATAGCTTGTTCATAGGTTTTATCACCAAAGCGCGGAACGTCTTTTAAAGCTTTACGGTTAGCAAAGCGACCATGCTGTTCTCGGTAGCCTACAATATTTTGTGCGACGCTTTCACTAAGCCCTGCAATACTTTTCAATAAAGGAACTGATGCCGTATTAACATCGGCGCCAACCGCATTAACACAATCTTCTAATGTCGTTTCCAAGCCTTTGCCAAGTTTGTATTGGTTAACATCATGCTGATATTGACCAACCCCAATTGCTTTAGGATCAATTTTAACAAGTTCAGCAAGTGGGTCTTGTAGGCGTCTACCAATTGATACCGCTCCACGATAAGAAACATCTAAGTCAGGAAATTCTTTAGCAGCTAAGGCCGAAGCGGAATAAACTGAAGCACCCGCTTCAGAAACCACAACAGGTGACATCTTTAGTTCTGGATTCATTTTAATTAATTCTTTGGCGAGCTTTTCAGTCTCGCGTGATGCTGTGCCGTTGCCAATACTAATTAAATTAACCTTATGCTGTTGGCATAATGTTGTCAAATTGGCTAATGACTTGTCCCATTCATTTCTTGGTTGATGTGGGAATATAACGGTTGTGGCTAATAGTTTACCAGTGTCACTGATAACTACGGTTTTAACACCTGTTCGTAAGCCAGGATCTAGCGCAAGCGTTACTTTTTGACCGGCAGGTGCTGCCATGAGTAAATTGTGCAAATTCTCTTTAAAGACATCAATAGCCGCATTTTCCGCATTTTCACGCAAGCGAATTAAGCTGTCGACATCAATTTTTGTTTTTAGTTTGATTTTCCATGTCCAATCAACCACTTTCCAAAGCCAGTTATCAGCAGGGCGTTGTTGTTGGTGAATAGCAAAAGTTTGAGCAATGCTTTGTAAGCAGTAAGCTTCATTTAGTTCGTCGTTAAATGCAATAGATAGGCGTAGGTAACCCTCTTTTTGACCACGAAATAAGGCTAGGGCTCGGTGAGAAGGAATCTTAGCTAAGGCTTCATGGTAGTCAAAATAATCTTTAAATTTTATACCTTCTTTTTCCTTGTCTTTGGTGACAATGCTTTCCATCACGCCATGCTGCCATAAATATTGACGTAAGGTATCAACCAGGTCGGCATTTTCAGAGAATTGTTCCATTAAAATATGACGTGCACCTTCTAATGCTGCTTCAATAGTGTCAATGTTGTGTTCCGCACTCAAGTAAGCTTGTCCTTCTTGTTCTGGGGTGAGATCAGGATTATGTAGAAGGGCATGAGCCAGTGGTTCTAAACCTGCTTCGCGTGCGATTTGTGCCTTGGTACGACGTTTTGGTTTAAACGGTAAATATAAGTCCTCTAACCGTGCTTTGGTTTCAGCGGCCATCAAGGTTTTTTCAAGCTCTGGTGTTAATTTTTCTTGTTCACGGATTGAGCTTAGAATAGCATCACGTCGCTCGACGAGTTCGCGCAAATAAATAAGGCGTTCTTCTAAATTTCGTAGTTGAGTATCATCTAGCCCTTGGGTTGCTTCTTTTCGATAACGCGCTATGAAAGGAACTGTTGAGCCTTCATCTAATAGGGCAATCGTCGCACTTACTTGTTCTGTTTTGACGGATAATTCTTTGGCGATGGTTTGGGTGATATTCATTACGCTTCTTTCCATTGATTTTGATATCCAGCATTATATGGTTTGTTAGGATAGTAAAACAGTAGAGTGTGAATTTTTTATTTATAGCTGAGTTTTTGACAGGGATTTTATTCAATAAACATGCTATTTATATTTAATAATTTCACTGTCCATCATGTTTACCTAATGAAAATAGGTTATTATACGGTTAAAGTTACTGGAATAATAATTAATATGTCAATAGATAATAATAAAACACATGAAACTGATCGACTACTAATTTCAGATATAGATGTTGAAGCTCAGAGGAATGATATTCCTGAAAGGCCGACTCCTGAATTTATGCGTAAATTAGCAGAGCTCTGTGCAAGCTATACAGTTCTTTGGGGACCGTTCAGTTTAGCGGCGGGTTTAACTGGCTGGATAAAGTCATTATATTCTTATCTGAGTTTTTCGGGATTAAGTTACTGCCTTCTATCAAATAGCGAAGATGAAGATCAATATTATATCTATTTTTATCTAAGTATTGTTTTCATTTTTGCTGCAGTAACATTTCCGAGCACCTTCTATGAACAATTTCGTAAAGCAAGAAAATACGCACATTATTTTGGTATTGGGACTGCCACTCCTAACGCTCCTTATGCTCCAAGCCAAGGTTGGTTAAAGTGGCTTAATGCTCGACTTGGAATAGTAGGAATGCTTGTTACTGGTTGGAATATTGGTACTTTATTTGGTAGAGTTAAGCCTGAGAGTAATCATGGATTTAAGTGCATTGCTGAAGGTTGGCAGATGTCTTGGACAACGATTGGCATTGGCCTACTCGGAGGAGCTGCTTTTAGTTTCTTGGGTGGTTGGCAGGTTTACTCTTATTTAGGAAAGAAGAAGGCAAGACTCGGTGATGCTAGAACGGCGGTGCTAAATTCGGTTCAAAAGTTAGCGTCAACTCTTTATCCACTCATCCAAAAAGCGGCAAAAAATGGTTTAGACACGTCGTCAAATTAGTTTAAACTAAAAATGATAGCCATTGTTTTTTATTTGATTAATAGTACAGCCACTTATTGGCGAGCCAATGGTTATATACGAGTTGAGGTAGATATAACGGATGCATCTGTACTAAGAGAAATTGAGGAAAAGATCAAATCTCTGAACGAAAAAATAAAGAATATTGATAGCGCTGACAGAACAGCATCATCGAGAAAGCAAGCGATGCAAGCAAAAATTACTGAGCTACAAGAACAAAAGAAAGAAGTAAAAGAAATATTGAAATTTGAACTTCATGAAGCAAGTGAAAAACTGATAACCCCTTACTTTAAAAACCCGATGCTTGAATCATTATGGCGTAATCTTCTGCCACTATGTGGCAGCATTGCTACAGCATACTTAACGTATTTGTCTTTGACGGCCATGTATGAGCGGCTTGATGCTGAAGGTTCAGATGCGGAAATTTGGTTAGCACGCACTGTTGACGTGATAGCACCTCTTTATGGATGTTCACGATTGTTTCGCTATATGACATCTTTTTTCGGTACAAGGTATCAAGCTGAAGGCTATAGTGAGGAAGAAAAAAATCTTTTTTTTAAAAAGGTCGATGGCTCACTAGATGGAGCTGATGAGCTCTTACGTGGTGGGACTATCCCACCAGTGAATAATGGTAAACGCCCTCAGGTTAAGGTTAACTAATATTGTGCTCAATAGAATAGCGATTAACCATGCCATAGCTTAGAGTATAGATCTTGTGCGCGTGAGTTTATATTTAAGATGTATCAATCTACACTCAGTGTTTCCCCCCAGTTAATTGAACGCTCCCAGCGAATCGGCATTAGATTTTTTTATGATATAGTAACGCGTAAGATTGTTATATTGTATAACAAGGAAACGGGAGTGGGCATGCAGCAGTTTGATTTAATTGTGATAGGTGGTGGTAGCGGTGGTGTTGCCACGGCGAATCGAGCGGCGACGTATGGTGCAAAAGTCGCTTTGGTCGAAGCTGAGCAGTTAGGTGGCACGTGTGTTAATCGAGGCTGTGTTCCTAAAAAAGTGATGTGGTATGCCGCTAGCATTGCTGAAACGCTTAAAGACATGGCAAAAGACTATGGTTTTGATATTAAGCAAGATGGTTTTTCTTGGCCGATGTTGGTGCAAAAACGAGATGCTTATGTGGCCCGTTTAAATGACTTATACGCGAATAAACTCGATAGTAGTAAAGTTGAGTTAATTCGTGGCCATGCAAAATTTGTTAACGCTTCAACGATTGAAGTTGGCCAAGTTCAATATCAAGCGAAACATATTTTAATTGCGGTCGGTGGTGAGCCGATTGTGCCTCCTATCCCTGGTGCTGAACTTGGTGTGAGTTCGGATGGCTTTTTTGAATTGAAAATCCAGCCCAAAAAAGTATGTGTTATTGGTTCTGGTTATATCGGTGTTGAGATAGCTGGTGTTTTAAATGCTTTGGGTAGTGACGTTACTATTATTGCGCGTGGCCCCTGTGTTTTACGTAATTTTGAGCGTTCGGTGAGTTTGAAACTGATGCAACAAATAGAAACTGATGGCATTAAATTTGTGGTTAAACAACAAGTCGCTGCATTAAAGTCTCAAGGTAATACTATCTCCGTGACAACAGATCCAAGTCCTCTCAATGTTGTACAAGCTGAATGTTGTGAGCATGAAACGGCCGTGACTGAAGGCACACAATTAGATGGATTTGATGCGGTTATTTGGGCTGTTGGTCGTAAAC
>JAWUYR010000046.1:0-20388 GCA_034110705.1 Gammaproteobacteria bacterium
TTTTATCTACATATTTGTAGGCTGGATAAACAGCTGAGACCATGGCAACAACAATAATAACACTAAGCCAACGTTGGCCAATGGCCAATTTTAATAGCGGCATATAACCGGCACGTAAGCCATTAAACATTTGCTGCAGGCGGAGATCGAATTTGCTTTCTTTGAGCCCAGTTTTTAAAAATCGAGAACACAGGATAGGGTTAAAGGTTAACGCTAGGAATAGTGAAATCAATATGCCAGCAGCTACCACTAAGGCAAAAGGCTTAAATAATAGGCCCATGAACCCACCCATAAAGACAATAGGCAAGAAGATAGAGATTAATGCTAAGCTACAGGCGAATACAGGTTGGGATACTTGCTCTGCTCCAATACCAGCCGCTTGAGGATTGCTTATGTTTTTACGTGTATTCAAAGTGCGGAAGATATTTTCTAATGCGATAATACTATCATCGACGACTATACTGACTAAGACGGTTAAGCCTAATAATGAAATAGCATTGATAGTAAAACCTGTTATGTAAATAACGGCAACAGCACCTAAAATTGAGATTGGCACAACGCCAAGTACAATGAAAGTAGGGCGGAAGCTTCTTAAGAATAAGAAGATGATAATAGCCGCCATTAATATAGCTAACCAAACATCTTGTTCTAACTGATGGATGATGGACATAATAAAAGTGTGTTGGCTAAATACAGTTTGGATTGTCATTCCAGCAGGAAGGTTAGGAATAATACTGGCTTGTATTTTTTTATTAACGCTGTTGATGACACTTATGGTATTGGCATCACCTTGACGAACAATATCAATACCAATAGAAGGGTGATGCTTATAAAAAGTTTCACCTCTATTGGTCGCAATACCAAAAGAAACATCAGCGACATCTTTTAAATAAATGGGAGCCTCTTGGCGATAAGCTACAATTAACATCTTTAAATGACTAATTTTGTGATATTCCAGATCTAAATTAAGCACATGCGGCCATTTTATGTAGATTCATAATAATGCTAACACTTTGCTTACTAGCACCACTAATGATTACGTCCCCGACGCCTGATAAATTCTGTAACTGGGTGACAATATGATTTCGAGCATAGTCATTGAGCTGGGTTAAGGTTTGGGTACCAAATAAGGCGAATTGGATAACCGCAGCACCACTACTATCGGCTAGAGAAATAAGGGGGGATGCACATTTTGCGGCAAAATATCCCGAATATGATTCAGGCTATTTTCAACTTGGTTATAGGTTTCTGACATGTTAGTGCCAAGTGCGAAATTAAGAACGATTTTCGACGTGCCAGGACTTGAAGCAGAATTAATTGTTTGTAAATTAGAGATGGAGTTTAACGTTTTCTCAATGGGTTTGGTGACCGTTTGATTGACTGTATTGGCATTAGCACCAGGCAAATCGGTGTTTACGGTAATGGTTGGGTAGGTGATATTCGGTTGTTCTTGTAAAGGAGATTTTACAAAACCGACAATACCTAACACGATGATGGCGATACACAACATGGTAATCATCACAGGATTACGTATGGATATACTTGGAATGCTCACATTAATATTCCTTTATAGATTGAGTTTAAGAACTTTTTTTGCTACTAACTGCTTTTTTGATTATTTTCTTCACGGCCTTTTTAGCACTGTTGTTAGTAACCGCTTTTTTCTGAGGGTTGCTAATAGTCACCGGTGAATTATTGGCAAGATACTGTGCGCCTAATACGACAACGCGTGCATCTTGTTTAATTTCACCTTGCACGGCAATATAGCCATCACTCTCTTCCACAATTTGTACAGGAACTTGTGTAGCTTTATTTTTGGTGATAGTGAAAATATAATTATTACTTCCGCGTAGAGTAACGCTTTCAGCAGGTATGACGATAACTTTTTGCTTGTTTTTTAAATAAACATAACCTTCAATACTTGCACCTGCGTGCCAAAGGTTGCTATTTTGAAACTCAACAATAACATTTAATGCGCGGTTATTAGGATTGATGCTTGGAGTGATAGAAGAGATTTCACCAATATACTCTTTACCCGGTGTTGCTGGCGAGAGAAGATGTACTTTTTGTCCGACATAAAATTTCCCTGCACTTTCTTGTGAAAAAGGCAGGGTGGCTTGTAATAAGCTATGATTAATAACACGGAATAAAGATTGTCCAGCAGTAACAAATGTACCCTGAGAAATATATTTCGCTTCAACAGAACCTGAAATAGATGAGCGTACTAAAGTAAGGTTTAATTCGTGCTGGGCAGACTCTAAACCTTGTTCAGCTTCAACGACTCTAGCCTCAGTACGGCAAGAATTTGATTAGGCTTAATTTTGTCGTCAACGTTAACATTGACTGAAAGCACCTTACCAGGTACCTGAGCTTTTATAACTGGGTTGGTAACAGAGCTAATGGAGCCTGTAGATTTGTAGCGTATAGATATTTCTTGATATTTGACTTGTGCGACTTTTACAGGCGTTGTTTGATCGGTAGCAGTGGCTTTTTTATCTTTACTACAGCTGGTTAATAATAAGGTGAAACTAAATAATAAAATTAAAACCAGGCGTATTTGAGACATATTGCTATCGTCCATGTAATTGATTAGAGTATAATAAGTGATTTGTGTGAAAAAGACAATGATAACAACTGATTGATTGACTCAAACAAAGGGATAGTTTCTATCCCTCTTCCACCTTAAAATAGAGGTTCACAGGTGCCGCTCTTGAAGCTGTAAATCACGGCTAGAGGGTAAGCTGAACTATATATAAACTGCGAAGGCAAAGAGATTTTGTTATTATGTATTTTTTACTTCTAGGGTAGGGCTATTATGTCACCAGTGATCAAACAACGGCCAGCAGTTGATGCTTCGATTGACAATGCCAAAGCTCTACACCCAAAGTTACAAGCCATTTACCTCGCACGTGGTATTCGTCAATCGACACAATTAGAGCGTGAGTTGACTAGTTTGTTGCCTTTTTCAGGATTGCTTGGTATTGATGCGGCGGCGCAATTACTAGCCGAGGCGGTACAGCAGGATAAACACATACTTATCGTCGGAGATTTTGATGCCGATGGTGCTACCAGTAGTGCTTTAGCCGTAAGGGTTCTTAGGGCTTTTGGTGCCGCGAAGGTTAGCTTTTTAGTGCCTAATCGTTTTGAATATGGTTCTGGCTTAACGCCGGAGATGGTTGATTTAGCCGCCAAACAAAAACCAGATCTATTAATGACGGTTGATAATGGTATTTCCAGTATTGAAGGTGTGCAGAGAGCCAAAGCGCTAAACATGAAAGTCTTGATTACTGATCACCATTTGCAAGGTGATACTTTGCCCGAAGCGGATGCTATTGTTAACCCTAATCAAAACGGTGATACTTTTTCCTCTAAAAACTTAGCTGGTGTTGGTGTATGTTTTTATGTGCTGTTAGCTGTGCGGCAATGCCTGAAACGGGCAGATTGGTTTGCTAAGCAACAATTAGCTGAGCCAAATATGGGGCAGTATTTGGATATCGTTGCTTTAGGTACAGTTGCCGATGTCGTGCCCTTAGATCACAATAATCGAATATTAGTGCATCAAGGTTTGCGCCGTATCAGAGTAGGGCGCTGCGTGGCTGGGATCACGGCATTGTTAGATATTGCAAAGCGTAAAGCAGCACGCTTAACTAGTGCTGACTTAGGTTTTGCGGTTGGGCCTCGTTTGAATGCTGCTGGTAGGTTAGATGACATGCGGATTGGCATTGAATGTTTGCTAACAGATGATGCCGCTATAGGTCGTCAATATGCGCAACAATTAGATAGTCTCAATAAAGAACGACGCGAGATAGAACAAGAAATGAAGTTCAAAGCGTTAGCGAGTCTTGAAAGGCTCGATTTTGATCAGAAAAAAATGCCGATAGGTTTGTGTCTATACGACGCCAACTGGCATCAAGGGGTGATTGGTATTTTGGCCTCGCGCTTAAAAGACAAATACCATCGTCCTGTCATTGTGTTTGCAGATGGTAATGATGGTGAGATTAAAGGCTCAGCTCGTTCTGTTAAAAGTATTCATATTCGTGATGCTTTGGATGCTGTCACTAAAAAGCATCCGAACTTAATTCTTAAGTTTGGCGGACACGCGATGGCTGCAGGGTTAAGCATTAACAAAACTGATTTCGCTACCTTTCAAACTGCGTTTAACGAGCAAATTAGCCAGCATTTAACTGAGCAAGATTTGCAAGGCGAAATCCTTACCGACGGTAGTTTAGATTATTCTGATTTGCAATTAGATTTTGCTCATTTACTTGAAGATGCAGGTCCTTGGGGCCAAGCATTCCCAGAACCTTTGTTTGATGATAAGTTTGAAGTTATTGACCAGCGAATTGTTGGTAAAGATCATTTGAAATTATCACTACGTCACAAAGATGGCGAGAAGATATTTTCGGCTATTCAGTTTTTTACTGATTTAGACTCATGGCCAAATCATCGTTGTCAGCAAGTACAAGTTGTCTATCAGCTTAATATAAATGAATATAATGGAATATCATCAGTACAATTTATTGTGAAGCATCTACAACCCGTTTAATTATTTTATTTTCTGGATAGCTTCTATAGCGTTGGCAGCCCATTTTTTGCGAGCGGCTAACATTTCTTTGCCATAAGCATTATTAATTCTCACAAAAGGTAAAGAGGGGGAGTTGGCATAATCCTGCTCGGCATGTTCTAAGACAACTTCACTTTCATCTTCAGCTAACTCAATTTGTTTAAGATAATCTTGTAAATGTTCAATAAGTTGCTCAGGAGGTTGCTGTGCGCCGCCGGAGATTTTCATCACAATGCTCTCCGGAGAATGCTTTAGCTTAGCTGGCTTTTTTAACCATTTTTTTAAGTCTGTGAGGCCAAGTGGGGTGATCATCCAGGCGCAACGATTACGTTTGCCACTGCTTTTATCAACTTCATGGGTCACCATTTTTTCTTTTTGTAAGCGTTCTAAAACTGGATAGATTTGGGAGTTACTTTGTGCAACACGGCATACGCTCATAGCAGCCAAGGTTTTTTTTATATCGTAGCCAGAAATTCCCTGGGGATGCTTGGCCAAGATGTTGA
The DNA here is from genome assembly GCA_034110705.1 of Gammaproteobacteria bacterium. Taxonomy (GTDB): domain Bacteria; phylum Pseudomonadota; class Gammaproteobacteria; order JABDGN01; family JABDGN01; genus JAWUVP01. The sequence goes on from JAWUYR010000046.1 coordinate 5,068, forward strand.
GGATCGCAATTTTACTTTGATTAGGGTTAGACATTTTTTTCTCTCTGGATAAAAGAATTATAGCATATTCAACAGGTCTAATAAACAGGTCTTGACAGCCAATTTCAAGCGAGTATAGTACAGGTCAAATAAACCTATTAGGAAAGTATTATGAATTCTCAAGTTGCCCCCCAGACTGTTAAGCGCCCTTGGTATTTTGCGGTGATCGTGTTGGCCTTTGTGCCATTTGCTGGCATTGGTGTCGATTTATACTCGCCATCATTACCTTGGATCCAGCGTGCTATGCATGTCGATCCCGCTTTAATTAAGTTGACGATTTCTGTTTATTTACTAGGTTATGCCATCGGTCCTTTATTTTTTGGTTTACTAGCTGATATTCATGGACGTAAAAAAATCCTCTTTGGCGGTTTAATCTTATATATTTTTTCTTGTATTGGGATTGTGGCTTTCCCCAACATTCAAATGATGTTGGGGATGCGGTTGCTACAAGGTTTTGCTATTGGCGCTGCTGGAGTGACGAGCAAGGCGATGATTATCGATACTTATAAGGGTGAAGCAATGCGTAAAATGGGCTCGATGATGGCGATTATCTGGGCTATTGGGCCTGTAATTGCACCATTCATTGGCGGTTATTTACAGCATTATTATGGCTGGCATGCTAATTTTTATTTCTTGATGGGTTATGCGGTGATTATTTTATTCGCTAGTTTTAGCTTACCTGAAACTCTCACTAATAAGATCGAAATGAGTAAAGCGGTTATATTACACAGTTATAAAACCGTTCTATTGAGCAAGCCTTTTTGGGCCGGAGTGATTTATATGGGGGTTGTTTATTCTATTATCACTATCTTTAATACAGTCGGTCCGTTTTTCATTCAAAATGTCTTACATTATTCACCGATACAATTTGGTCATATCGCTTTGGTGATGGGATTGGCCTTTTTGTTTCGTGGTTTATTAAATCGTGTATTGGTTAATTTTCTTAAGGTGAGGACTTTACTAATAATGGGCTTGTCATTAATGTTTATCGGTTCGTTGATCTTTTTATTCGTGGATTATCAATTCCCGCCTAACTTATATTTATTTACGATTCCTGTATTCATGATTTTATTTTTCTCATCCTTTGTGTTTCCAATAGGGATGTCAAAATGTTTGGGCATGTTTCCTGAGATGGCCGGTATTGCCAATTCGGTGATGAGCTTTCTATTTGTCACCTTTACCGCCATAACAACGGCATTCGCTAGTTTTCTAACAGCGCATACTGCATTACCAATGGCGGGTGCTTATATAGGCTTGATTTTATTATGCGGTGTCGGGTATAGTCTGATGGGCAAATGTCCCAGAAAATAAACAGAAAAATTTCCGTAGCACCAATGATGGATTGGACCGACCATCATTGTCGGTATTTCTTGCGCCTGATTTCTAAGCATACCTTGCTTTATACTGAAATGGTCAACGCAAAAGCAATAGTGCTTGGTAAAGCTTTACATCTTCTTAAATACAATCAATCTGAACATCCATTGGCATTGCAGTTGGGCGGTAACGAGCCAGACATATTGGCGCAGGCAGCCTCCATCGGTGCTGAATTCGGCTACGATGAAGTTAATTTAAACGTAGGTTGCCCAAGCGATAGAGTGCAAAGTGGTTTCTTTGGTGCCTGTTTAATGCAAAAGCCAGAGTTAGTGCATGATTGCATTGCCGCGATGCAACGCGAAGTGAGTATTCCAGTGACGGTTAAATGCCGCATTGGTATTGATAGGGAAGAGTCTTACGATTTTTTACGACATTTCATTGTGACTGTTGCCGAGAGTGGCTGCACCACGTTTATTGTTCACGCGCGTAACGCATGGCTTGATGGTTTGAGCCCCAAAGAAAATCGAAATATTCCACCATTACGTTACGATATTGTGTATCAACTAAAACAAGAATTCCCGGAGTTTGAAATCATAATCAATGGCGGTATTAAAACGTATGATGATTGTGACTTGCACTTGCAACAGGTCGATGGGGTGATGATAGGACGCGAAGCGTATCATAATCCTTATATCTTGAGTGAAATGGACCAACGTTATTTTTCTGCAAAACAAAATTTTGATAGCCGAATTAATATCGTGGAAAAAATGTTGCCTTATATCAAACAACAACGTGAACAAGATATTTTCTTAAAACACATCACTCGCCATATCTTAGGGTTATTTCACTGTGAACCTGGTGCGCGTAGTTGGCGTCGCCATTTGAGTGAAAATGCGGTTAAGCACGATGCTGGAGTGGAAGTGGTTGAGCAAGCTTTAGAGTTTGTGCATTTACAACAAAAAGAAGAAGATTAATAGTATCGTTGTTTGAACATTCACGGACTGTGTGATTAATCAAAATCAACCAGTTTGCTCATGAACACGTTGTATGTCATTATCACTAAATGTCAGTTTATACACTTATCAGCACCGAATCTTTAACGCAATTTTTAACTTCTTACGCCGTAGGTGAGCTTATTAATTACGAGGGCGTCACCGAGGGTGTGACGAACACTATTTACAAAATCAAGACGACAAGGGGGCAGTTTGTTCTGACGTTGTTTGAAGATTTGAGTGAAGAACAACTTGGCTTTTTCGTTACCCTCCAAATAAGCTTACTAAAAAAAGGTCTTAAATTGCCAAAGATTGTAGGAGTGGTAGGCTGCGAAATAAAATGCTTAGCGGGTAAACCTGCTATTTTGAGTGAATTTTTACCGGGTGTTTCACCATCACAACCGACAAGGCAACAAGCAAGTGAGATTGGGGTGGCATTGGCAGTGCTACATAATGCGGTAACTGATTTTCCACTTAGCCGTGAAAATCCATTTTCATTAAGTTGGCATAATAACTTGGCGATTACAGTAATGCCTTATCTAACTGATGGGCAGAAAGTGCTTTTACAAAGCGAATTAAGTTATCAAGCTGCGCAAAATTATACTGAGCTACCGAGTGGCATTATCCACATGGATTTATTTCCAGACAATGTATTGTTTATGGAAAATACATTATCGGCATTACTTGATTTTTATTTTGCTTGTCATGATGCGTTTGTTTACAACTTAGCTATTGCAATGAATTCTTGGTCATTAACTGAAAAAGGTATTAACAATACTAGCGCCGAAATGCTCTTAGTGGCTTATCAAATGGAGCGGTCATTAAGTAAATTAGAAATGCAGCAATTAAAAAACTTGAGTCGTTATGCAGCGTTACATTTTTGGTTAACAAGGTTACGTGATCAGCATTTAATGACGGCGAAAGAGGGCGTGCAAGTTAAGCCTGCTGAGGCATTAGAGGCTCTATTGCTTCATTTACAATAGTTGGTCTGGCAACACGTCAACTACATTGAGTTTTTCATCAAGCACAACCAAACCCGTCGGGCTAATGCCTAGTTCTTGGGCCGGATTACAATTGGTCATTCTTACCAAGTCATTAATGCTACAGTTGGTGGCAGCCATTACATTTTGCATCGCTTCTGCAAGGGTGACAATGCTGCCTGCTAAAGTACCATCTTGTAAGCGAACTGATTTATCTTGTACCGTAATTTTTTGGCCGCCTAAATCATACTGACCGTCTGGCATACATTGCGCGCGCGTGGCATCGGTGACTAAGACCAATCGTTTAGCGGTTTTCATTTGATAGGTTAAATTGATAATGCTTGGTGATAGATGCCGGCCATCGGCAATAATTTCTGTGTACACTTCTTCACGTAATAAAAGAGCGGTAACGGCACCAGGTTTTCGATGATGAATGCCACACATGGCGTTAAATAAATGTGTTGCGTGGGTAATCCCTGCATCTATTGCTTGGTCTGTTTGTTGATAATCTGCAGCACTATGACCAAACGAGGCAATAATATTTTGGCTTTTTAAGTAGTCAATAAATTCTATCGCATTTTGTAGTTCAGGGGCGATGGTCACCATTTTAATAATATTGTTACTAACATTTTGCCAATGCTTAAAAAGCGCAATGTCTGGTGACATAATTAAATCACGCCGTTGTGCACCAGTAAATTCTTCCGATATAAAAGGGCCTTCTAAATGCACGCCAATGACTTTTGCACCATGAGTTTGTTTCGCTGAAAACTTGGCGGCATTGATCAAGGCTTGTTCGATTTTTTCTGGTGTCGCTGTCATGGTGGTAGGCAAAAAGGCTGTGGTACCTTGTTTTAATAATGCATCGGCAATGGTTTGTAATGCTTCCGGGGTAGCATCCATTACATCTGCACCGTGACTACCATGAACATGCATATCAATCATGCCAGGAATGATGTGATAACTTTCAGGATATTGCTTTTTGTCAATGCTGACATTAGGTGTGCTGATTTTACCATTATGGTAGGTAGGGTTGTTATTTTCAGACATTTTTAATCCTTAAAACTTTATTGAGTTTCGGTGACTTTTTGCAAATTATCAGGTGCATCTGGATTATAACCACGATTCACCGCGAGTTGGGCCATCATTGGATAAAAGGCTTGAATACCAACCAAGGGATCACAAGCTGGATGTAGGCTTTCAGGTAACGGTAATAAGATATCAGCAGCATTTAAAGTATCAATATTGCTAGCGGCGGCTAAAATTGTTTTGCTGCCGAGATTTTTCATCTTTGTCATTAATGCTAATGTACTTGGCAGCGCGGGGCCTTGTTGTGCAAAGGCCAGTAAAGGAAAGTTAGGTTGGGCCAGCGCCATCGGGCCATGCTGAAATTCAGCAGAACTAAACGATTCAGCATGAATATTTGCGGTTTCTTTAAATTTCAAAGCGGCTTCTTGCGTGACTGGAAAACACAATCCACGACCTAATACAATTAAGTTCACTGCATCTTGCAAAGCATCGATAGCGGGCTGCCAGTCTTGTTCTAGTGCAGCATGCATGCGCTCGGGTAATTGTGGCAATACTTTACGTAATTCATGGTTGCCTGAGTAATGTGCCGATAACTGCACTAATGCACTTAATGACGCAAGGTAAGATTTTGTTGCCGCAACCGCTTTTTCTGGCCCGGCATGCATCGGTATGACAAAATCGGCAATGTTAGCCAACATGGAGTTAGTGTTGTTGACTATAGCGACGGTGGTTGCGCCGCCATCTTTAGCCATTTGCAATCCAGCACAAATATCAGGGCTCGCACCTGATTGAGAAATACCAATTGCTAAGACATTTTTCATGGGAAGACGACAATGGTACAAGCTACTTACAGAAGGGGGTAAAGAGCTAGTAATTAAGCCATTTTCAATGGCAAATAGATATTTTGCATAGTGTGCCGCATGGTCCGAGCTACCACGAGCAATGGTTAGTGCAAAAGGTGGTGGGTTTTTATGTAGGTGTTCGGCCAATTGTTTAATGATAGTGATGTTTTCAACAAACTGTGTCGCGACAACGCTTGGTGCACTAAAGGCTTCTTCGGCCATAATAGTGTTCATTGTTCAACCGTGTTACGAATCATGAAAACAGCACCGACAGAAGCATCGTGTGTTCGTTCAACTAGTCGGTCTTGTAGTTCTTTACTTAACCATGGACGAATAAAAGGCGCTATACCACCAAATAAGCTTACTGGTAATTGGCTGCTTTTATCAAGTATTCGGCGGTTCATAGCGTTGCCGACTTTATCAATTTCTTTAGCCGCATGAGTAATTAATTTTAAGGCGTATGGATCGCTTTCTTTTATATGTTTCACGATAAAGGGGGCGAGCTTGGCAAATTGGGTTGAATTGGAACTATTGGCCCAAGAAACTAAGGCGATTAAATCACTATTAAAGTGTTGATGTAATTCTTCTAGCATGGGACTAGAATCAATACGACCATCTAACCATTGCAGCGTTAAGCTGGCCGCTTGCAAACCTAGCCAAGCACCGCCACCGATATCATCATGTGGAAATCCCCAGCCACTAACTTGTATGGTTTTGTCATTTTGTACTTGAAAGCCATTTACACCTGTGCCGATGATAATGATGGCACCATCTTGATTATTATGCGCACCTAGACAAGCGGCATAGGCATCAGATTCAAGTCGTATCGAGCTAAAAGGATGTGGTCGATTTAAAAAGTCAGTACGGTCATCGGGCACTTCAACGCCGGCCAAGCCTAAACCTAAGTGAAAATCATAGCTAGGGTCTGTTAATTTTATGTTGGATTTTTCCAAGCCTTCATGAATGGCACTATAAATCGAGTTCCAAGCAACATCGACTGATAATCGTATGTTTGAGGGGCCGCCAATAGCAGAACCCAACATGCGTCCATTCTCATCTTCAATATAAGCTTTAGATTTTGTACCGCCGCCATCTACACCAATAAAAATATGTTTTTTTGTCATATTAGTTTGCTTCTTGTTTCATAAAATGTTGCTCGATATCTTCTAATGATTTATTTTTGGTTTCGAGTAAGACAAACTTCGCAATAATGAAGTATAGAACAGTACAGCCGCCACATAAGAAAAACACACCTGAAATATGAATTTTCTCAACCAAAACCAAAAATACTGAGGCTAATACCGCCGAAACCGCAGAGTTAGCAAATAAACAAACTGACATACCGACACTGCGAATTTTGGTGGGCATAAGTTCTGATATAGCTAACCAAACAACAACTCCAGGCCCAATAGCATAACCAATTACAAAGGTAATTAAACCGGCAAAGACTAAATAGCCATCTAAGGTTGTTGGATGTTTAGTGCCAAGAGTCACAAGACCTAAAAAGATAAGTGCTACCACTGTGATGGCTGTACCTATAGATAATAATGGTTTGCGACCTAATTTATCCACAAGAGCAATGGCGATAAAAGTGACTATGATATTCATCAGGCCAATACCGGCAGTACCAAGAAGCGCAATTATGTTTGAGTTTAAACCAGCATTTTTTAGGATTATGGTGCCAAATTGCAAGAAAGAGTTAATGCCTGTCAATTGATTTAAACAAGCTACGGCAAAGGCGATTAAAAAAGGTAAGAAGTAATTACGCTTAAAGATTAGCTTGCGAATAGAGGTGGTGCTTACCCGGCTTTTTTCAGCTAATAATTCCATTTGTTTAACATCTAGTTCGGCTTCAGTTTGGCTACGACTTCTGAGTAAAATCTTAATAGTGGCTTCTTTACCTTTGTGAAGATAAACCCAACGAGGTGATTCAACAATATAGAAAGCACCGAACAATAATAGTGTACCAGGAACTAATATGCATAAGAACATTCCACGCCAATCACCATTATGGGCGAATAAAATATTAATCAGATAAGCCGTTAGAATACCGATCGTTAAAAATAATTGAAACAATGTTACGCTTTTGCCACGCATTTTAGGTGGTGCGGTTTCAGCTAGGTATAATGGTAAGACAATAATTTGCATACCGATACCAACACCTTGAATTAAACGGCCAGTCATCGCTGTAAAAAAATTATGCGCCATGACTAAGATCAAAACGCCAACAATAAAAATGAGAGCAGAAATAATAATGGTTTTCTTACGACCAATCGCATCGGCAACAAAACCCGTAAATAAGGTGGCAAAAGCACCACCACCAAGCACAGCGCCTACAATGAGTGAAGCTTCAGCTGTTGTGAGGTGTAAGGTTTTATCCATGAAGAGCAGGGCGCCGGCGATTACACCAATATCATATCCATATAACATGCCTCCGAGCCCGCCAAAAAACATTAAAAACAGAATAAATAATCGTTTTGAGTCTCGAGATGTAGGTCGTTGCATGATGTGTTTATGGCCTCAGTTTTTGTTAAAGCTGATGATATAGATAATTTGGAAATAATACCAGTCTTAATAGAAGTAAGCCTGTAGCCATATAATGGTTGACATCATGGGGTATATTTCGTAGATTTAGCCACCAAAAAAATATTGTCTGGTGAATAAAATTCTGTAACGTAAGTCATTTTTAATCGTTTATAGTCATTGTATATTACTAGTGTCAGACATCAACCGATTGAAATCGTTAGCAAAATAAGGAAGCATCTATGACTTGGCTAGAATTAATGACATTATTTTTAATCGCTTGGTTTTTTGTTTATTCTCGGTTACCGGCATTAGTTTGGACAATTTGTTACGCGGTTATCTTGACCTTAGCGTCTATTTACTGTGGTTTCTCCACGGGATTAATTATTACATTATGGCTAGTTTTTGTCATTGTGGCCATGTTTGCTAATGTTTCATTTGTACGCATTAACATCTTTACTCGACCGTTCTTTGCGCGTTTCAAAAAAGTGCTACCGCCAATGAGTAATACTGAAAAAGAAGCCTTAGAGGCCGGTGATGTCTGGTGGGAAGGTGATTTATTTTGTGGCCGTCCAAACTGGGACAAATTACACGCCATTCCAAAGCCAACATTAACTCAAGAAGAGCAAAATTTTGTTAACAATGAAACCGAAACGCTATGTTCTATGCTCGATGATTGGAAAATTGTACAAGAAGATTGTGACTTAACGCCAGAGACTTGGCAATATCTTAAAGATAATGGCTTCTTTGGATTAGTGATTGATAAAAAATATGGCGGCAAAGGCTTTTCGGCACTAGCGCACTCCACGATTGTTTCTAAAATTGCCACACGGAGTATGAGTGCTGCTGTTGACACAATGGTGCCCAACTCTTTAGGACCTGGTGAGCTGTTAGCGCATTATGGTACCGAGGAGCAAAAAAATTATTATTTGCCGCGCTTGGCTAAAGGTATTGAGGTGCCATGTTTTGCATTGACTTCAGTTGATGCAGGAAGCGATGCTGGGGCCATGCGTGATCATGGTGTTGTTTGTAAAGGCGAATATGAAGGTAAAAATGTTTTAGGTATTCGTTTAAGTTGGAACAAGCGCTATATCACTTTAGCACCCGTTGCCACAGTATTAGGTTTGGCTTTTAAGCTTTCTGATCCGGATAAGTTACTAGGCCAGCAAGAGAATATTGGGATTACAGTCGCATTACTACCAACCTCACATTCAGGTGTTGAAGTGGGTGAGCGCCATTATCCGATGAACTTAGCCTTCATGAATGGACCAACACAGGGTACAGATGTTTTTATTCCATTAGACTTTGTTATTGGTGGTCCTAAAATGGTGGGTAAAGGCTGGCGTATGTTAATGGAATGTTTGTCGATTGGTCGAGCAATTTCATTACCGGCTTTAGGTGCGGCAGTAGGGCGTATGAGTTATTTAACGACGGGTATTTATGCTCAGTTACGCAAACAATTTAAAGTACCATTGTCTTCATTTGAGGGCGTGCAAGAATTGATGGCTACTATTGCTGGTGGTACCTACATGCTGGAAGCTTCGCGAAGAATGACAGCGGGCGCGGTAGATTTAAAAGTTAAGCCTTCGGTTGTTTCAGCCATTCAAAAATATCATGCGACTGAATGGGCACGGAAGATCTCAGATGCTGCATTAGATATTAATGGCGGCAGAGGTATTCAGTTAGGGCCTCGTAACTACACTGGGCAGCAATATATTGCCATCCCTATGGCTATTACAGTAGAGGGCGCGAATGTTCTTACTCGTAATTTAATTATTTTTGGTCAAGGTGCTATCCGCTGTCATCCGTACGTGTTGCGTGAAATGGAAGCGGCGAGTGATGAAAAACATAGTCGTGGCTTAAAAGTATTCGATAAAGTCTTAAAGTCTCATATTGGTTATGCGGCGAGTAATATAGTGCGGGCGTTGACTATGGGGCTAACAAAATCTATTTTTGTTAAAGCACCAAAGCATCAGGGTATGTCGGTATTTTATCGCAATATTACTCGGATGAGTAATGCCTTGGCTTTAACCAGTGATTTCGCTATGTTAATTTTAGGCGGTAGTTTAAAGCGTAAAGAGCGTTTGTCAGCAAGACTGGGTGATGTGTTAAGCCATCTTTACTGGGCAACGACAGTATTGAAATATCACGCTGATTGCGGTTATCCGGCAGAAGATCTGCCTTATGTGAAATGGTGTCTGCAGTTATGTTTGTTTAATATGCAAGAAGCTTTGTATGATTTTTTCGCTAACTTTAAACCGTATATCATTGCAAAAATACTGCGTTTCTTAATTTTTCCTTACGGTCGTGTTTACCACAAGCCTTCTGATCAATTAGAGACTGAAATCGTCACCGCAATGACTGTCCCTTCAACATTACGTGATAGAATGGTTGAAAATGTTTACGCGCCCGATGATGCAGATGATTGCGTCGGCCGTTTAACCACAACCTTTGCTCAAGCACTCGCTTGCCAGTCGATTGAAAAGAAAATTAAAGTGGCAATTCGCGCCGGTAATTTAGAGCGCCATTCTGATACTGAGCAACAGGCAAAACTAGCGGTTGCTACACAAACGATTACGGCGAATGAGGCTGAACAATTAATTAAAGCAGGCAAGGCTATTCATGAAGCGATGGAAGTAGATGCTTTCGCGCATGATTATTTAGCAAACAGAATGAATAAGTCCTAAACAGAGGAAAACAGATGCAATACAAAACAAAGAACAATGATGTCTATATCGTCGACGGTAGTCGTAGTAGCTTTTTAAAAGCAAAAGGTAAGCCAGGGGCTTTTGCCGCTTCCGACTTAGCGGTATACACCGGTCGTGAATTATTAAAACGTCAACCATTTGGTGCAGATGCAATTGGCGAAGTGGTAACAGGTTGCGCCATGGCAAGTCCAGATGAAGCTAATATTGGTCGTTTAGTATCTTTACGTTTAGGGTGCGGTGATAGCACGCCAGGTTGGACGGTACATCGGAACTGTGCATCGGGTATGCAAGCATTAGATAGTGCTGCCAAAGATGTTGCTTTAGGTCGTCATGATTTAGTGCTGGCCGGTGGTATGGATGCGATGAGTCGTTCTCCACTATTATTTAATGACAAAATGGTTAATTGGTTAGCTGGCTGGTACGGTGCAAAATCTTTTCTAGCCAAATTAAAGATGGCCAGCAAATTTAAAGTGAGTTACTTAGCTCCGGTGATTGCTTTGTTACGAGGTTTAACCGATCCAGTATGTGGTTTGAACATGGGACAGACAGCGGAAAATATTGCACATCAGTTTAATATTACTCGTGCTGAAATGGATGCTTATGCAGTTGAGAGCCACAAACGTTTAGCCAATGCTTTTGAAAAAGGTTACATGGGTGAAGTGGAGCCGTTATACGATACTAAAGGTAATGTGTTCGCTACGGACACGGGTTTACGTGCTGATTCGTCAACTGAAAAATTAGCAAGATTACGCCCGATTTTTGATCGGAAATTTGGTAGTGTTACCGCTGGTAATAGCTCACAAGTGACCGATGGTGCTGCGCTATTAATATTGGCGAGTGCTGATGCGGTTAAAAAATATAATTTGCCTGTGTTAGGTCGTATTGTTGACACCAATTGGGCCGGTTGTTCACCTGCCTTTATGGGGCTGGGACCTGTGTATGCTGCCACACCATTATTACGTCGAAACCAATTAAGTTTAAATGATATTGATTATTGGGAAACCAACGAAGCTTTTGCTGCACAAGTATTAGGTTGCTTAAAAGCATGGGAAAGTGATGATTTTTGTCAAAAAGAATTAGGGCTAGATAAAGCCTTTGGCACGATTGATCATGCCAAATTGAATGTAGACGGCGGTGCAATTGCTATAGGGCATCCAATTGGTGCCAGTGGTGCACGTATTGTGCTGCATTTGTGTCATGTGTTAAAAAGAAATAAAGCCAAGTATGGTGTCGCTAATATTTGTATAGGTGGCGGCCAAGGTGGTGCAATGTTAATTGAAAATGTCGATTCAGTCGAAGAGGTGCAATCATGAGTGAACAACAATATAAAAACTGGCGCTTAGAATTAGATCAAGAGCATATTCTGTGGTTGTACTTTGATAAGGCAGGTGAGAGCGTTAACTCTTTTAGCCGAGATGTGCTTGAAGAATTAAATAGTATTGTCGATGATTTAGCAAAACGTGAAGATATCGTGGGTGTTATTTTGCGCTCAGGCAAAGAGAAAGGTTTTATTGCTGGAGCGGATATTAAGCAGTTGTCTAGCTTTACTGAGGTTGATGATGCGGTAGCCTTTATTCGCTATGGACAAAAATTATTTGATAAGTTAGAAAACTTACCAATGCCAACAGTCGCGTTAATTGAAGGTTTTTGTATGGGGGGTGGCTTTGAAATAGCACTGGCTTGTACATACCGCGTTGCCGAAGATAATGATGGCACGCGTTTGGCGCTACCAGAAGTTAAGTTGGGCATTCACCCTGGTTGGGGTGGAACAGTGCGCTTACCAAAACTAATCGGTGCGCCAATGGCGATGGACTTAATCTTGTCTGGTCGTTCAGTTTCGGCACGTGCTGCTAAGAAAATGGGATTTGTCGATGCTGCAGTACCAAAACGTCATGCTGTAAAAGCCGCGCGAGAATTTATTATTAAACGCCCACCAGTGCATCGTGCTACCGCTCTGCAATCTTTTACCAATTCATTTCTTGGCCGTCCTTTTATTGCGAAAATGATTCGTAAGCAATTAGCCAGAAAAGCTAATAAAAAACATTACCCAGGCCCGTATGCTGTGGTCGAAAATTGGTTACGTCATGGTGTAAATAATCATGATGAAGCGATGATTACCGAAGCAAACTCAATCGGTGAGTTACTATTGAGTGGTACGCCAAAAAATTTAATCCGTGTTTATAACTTATCAGAAGACATGAAAACCTTAGCTAAAGGCTGTGATTTTAAACCTAAGCGAGTGCATGTTATTGGTGCTGGCGTCATGGGCGGTGATATTGCTGCTTGGTGTGCTTTGCGCGGTATGATAGTGACGTTAGAAGATCGCGAAGCTAAATTTATTGCACCTGCCATTAAGCGCGCCCACAAACTGTACAAGAAAAAGCTACGTTCAAAGCTTAAGATCACTCCTGTGATGGACCGCTTGATTCCAGATGTTAGTGGTGCTGGAGCGAAAACAGCCGATGTTATTATTGAGGCTATTTATGAAAACTTAGAAGCGAAACAAGAATTGTTTAAACGCTTAGAAAAAGAAGCTAAACCAGATGCAATATTAGCAACGAACACATCAAGTATTCCACTTGATGAAATTAATACAGCGATGAGTAATCCTGGGCGCTTAGTGGGTATTCACTTTTTTAATCCAGTGGCGATGATGCCTTTAGTTGAAGTTGTTAAAGGCAAGAAAAGTAGTGATGAGACTGTTAAAAAAGCATTAAGCTTTGTCGTGGAAATTGCTCGTCAACCAATTGAAGTTAATAGTAGTCCTGGTTTCTTGGTTAATCGCGTATTAATGCCATACATGATGGAAGCAATGACGCTATTAGAAGAAGGCGTTCCCGCCAGTGTAGTTGATAAAGTGGCGACTAATTTTGGTATGCCAATGGGCCCAGTAGAATTAGCCGATACTGTTGGCTTAGATATTTGTTTATCTGTCGCCAAAAACTTATCCGAGCACTTTGGTGGAACTATTCCAGAGCGCTTAACGAAAATGGTTGAAGCTGGGAACTTAGGTCGTAAATCAGGTAAAGGTTTCTATTATTATAAAAATGGTAAAACAGTTAAAAATAAAGCGGGTTCATTGCCAATTGATAAAAAAGATGTTGAGCAACGTTTAGTAGGTCGAATGCTTAATGAAGCTGTTGCTTGTTACCGTGAAGGCGTAATTGATGATTTGAACTTACTTGATGGCGGTATGATTTTTGGTACTGGTTTTGCGCCATTTACTGGCGGCCCCATTAATTATGCGCGGGATAAAGGTATTAATAATATCACTGATAATTTAATAAAATTACAACAAAAGTATGGAGAGCGATTTGCACCAGATGCTGGCTGGGAAAAGATTGATTAGGCTTTGAGGCTACCTTCTTCCTAATGCCGATGACTCAATGAAGTGATATTTGTGCCTTGTGCTACCGGCGCGAGGCTATATATTCTAGTATCTACTGCTGAAATCGTGTATGCTGACATAAATCATCAGGAGATAAGAATGAAAGTGTCACTTTCAAGTAAACTAATCGTATTTGCTAGTTTATGCATTCTTACGCCTATCATGGCAGCGCCCTTAATGGTTTCTGATTTAAATAAGCCTATTGAACTGAGTAATAATACCCACCAATTTACTATCCAATTACCTCGTAATGCAACAACGGGTTATATGTGGGTCTTAGATGGGGCATGTGCGACGAGCTTAATCACCCCGATTAAACAGGTTTATGTTGAAACAAGTAAGAAGCTAATTGGTGGCGGTGGACATGATTATTGGACATTTAATGTCAATGCTCAGGCTTATATTGTTCCAACGAGTATTCAATTAACATTTGATTATGTACGTCCATGGGAAAATGGCGTAGCAAAAAGTCAAATTATAAAGGTTATAACGTAATGACTAACAATGACTCACCATTAGAATGGCAAGAAGTTAAAAATTTAAAACTAGCTGATGTTCGTAAAGCTATTCCAGCTGAATGTTATAAGCGCTCATTATTTAAAACATGGTTTTGGGGGACTCTAGATTTTGGTGTTTTCTTTTTGGGCTTGCTTCTTATTTTTATCAGCCCCCATATTATTATTAAACTGATTGGTGGTGGAATTGCAGGCATTGCAACTTCAGCATTATTTATTTGGGGGCATGATGCTGCTCATGGCGCATTATTCAAAAAAGAGAAAATAGCTGAGATTTTAGGCACAATAGCCATGCTACCGTCATTGAATATGTATCGTTTGTGGGTCTATGGCCATAATAAATCTCACCATGGCTTTACCTCTTTAACAACAATGGATTGGGTATGGCGACCTTTAACCACCGAGGAATATCAAGGACTGAGTGTTATGCGGCGTTGGTTTTATCGTCTAGAACGCAGTTTGCCTGGCTGTGCTTGGCATTATATTCATAAAGTATGGTGGAATGTTATGGTACGTTTTAACCCAGGAAAAACTGAGCAAAAACGAAGAGGTTATCGTATTAGTAAATTTTATGTTTTAGCTTATGCAATTATCATGTCGATTCTAGCCTATTTTTTTGCTGGCGGAATACTGGGTATTATCTGTGTTGTTGTTATTCCATTTATCGTGTTTAATTATTTTATCGCATTTTTAGTTTACCTGCATCATACTCATCCGGACATTCCGTTTATTGATCAAAAGAAACAGTGGTCACAATCCGTAGGTTATTTGTTTTGTAGTACGATTATTCATACTTCTAAATTATGGCAAACACTGTTACATAATATTATGATCCATACGCCACACCATGTTGATATGCGTATACCATTTTATAATTTACCAAAAGCTTATGAAGCTTTGAAAGAAGAATACGGTCAATTTATTCATGAATATAAATTTAGCTGGCGTGAAGTTAGTAACATCTTTAAGAGTTGCAAGCTGTATGATTATGAAA
>JAWUYR010000047.1:0-24324 GCA_034110705.1 Gammaproteobacteria bacterium
AAGTTTTTGATTTGAAAACAGATTGGTACGAGAGGAGAGACTCGAACTCTCACACCTTGCGGCACTGGATCCTAAATCCAGCGTGTCTACCAATTCCACCACTCTCGCATAGTTTTCAAAAGAGCCGAGATTATAACTTAAGGAATTGATTTTGGGAAGAATAATTCTATGATCAATTGTCATCTAAATTAAAAACCCGTCGTAAATAGCTTAAGTAGCTAGGATCGTCACAAATAACCTTGCTAGGCTCATCACTAATTTTGGCTACAGGCTGATCATTACAACGAGTCATTTTAATAACAATGCTCAATGGTTCGTATCCTAGGTCATTAGTCAGTTTAGTGCCAATACCAAACCCTAGCTTGACTCTTTTATGGAAGTAATCAAACAATTCAATTGTTTTAGGCACCGTTAAACTATCACTAAATACTAACGTTTTAGTCTTACTGTTTAAACGCATTTTGTCATAGTGCGCAATGACTTGGTCACCCCAAATAAAAGGATCACCGGAATCATGGCGCACACCATCGAATAGTTTACAAAAATATAAATCGAAATCATTTAAAAAAGCTTTGATACCGTAGATATCCGATAAGGCGATACCTAAGTCACCACGATATTCATTGGCCCAGCTTTGTAAAGCTGCTTTTTGGCTATCTGCTAAACGTTGGCCTAAAGCTTGAAATGCTTGAAAATATTCATGTGCCATCGTACCAATAGGCTTTATATCAAACTTTTTAGCTAAGCTAACATTGCTGGTGCCGGCTAAATTTTTGGGTAATTCCTTATGAAGTGTTTTAACCACCTCTTCTTGCCAGTCATATGAAAAACGACGTCGCGTACCAAAATCCGAAATTGTATATTCAGCTCCTAGCTTGGCTTCTTTAATTAAATTAATTTTGTCAATTAGCCGGTCACGGCCTTGCTCATAATTCGGTTTATTATTTGCTTTTGTCATATAAACTTGGCTAACGATTGCCAAAACTGGTACTTCATACATGATAGTATGCAGCCAGGGACCTTTAATAGAAATCTCTAAATTTTCTTCACCCTCTTCTACTTGGATGAAGTTACGATTGAGCTGAAAAATACGTAGGAACTCTAAATATTCTGATTTAAAAAATCTTAATGAACTTAAGTATTCTAATTCTTCTTCAGTAAATCGCAATGTGCATAAATGATCGATTTCTTCACGTATATCAACAGCATAAGGACGCAAATCAACATCCGGCCGACGATTCACAAAACGATATTCTACATTTGCGGCCGATGCGTTATGGAGCACAGCTTGCATCATGGTTAGTTTATATAAATCAGTATCAAGTAGTGAATTGATAATCATAATCTTAGTTCATCCGTTGAATTTATAAAAAACACGCCGACACTTTTTAGCTCTTCTATTGCAAGGTCAACTGTTTCTACGGCCATGCCTCGGGTACTCGCAAGGTTAATAATAACGGTGAAGCCAGCTTGTGCTAGTTGTAACGCTGTTACTTTTACGCAATAATCTAAAGCTAAGCCACCAACCAACACGGTATCGACATCATGTTCACGCAAATAATCGATAGCACCAGTACTTAGTAATTGAGCGTGATCATGGTAGCACGCACCATACGGATGCATATCCAATTCAACACCCTTCCAAACAAAATAATTATACTCTTTAGGGTGGGGTAAGCCATCTAATAACTCAAACCCCGTTGTGCTAGGGACCGCATGAGCCGGCCAACAAATGTCTACATTGTCACCGCTAACCTCAGAAAAAATAGGATGCTCTTCATCTGCGACCCAAATCGCACTCGTTGAATGTGCATCTTTAGAGCCTAATCGAAACTTGGCAAATTTAGCTTGCTGATTTAATGCTGGGACTATTTTATCACCACCAACTACGGGTAATTCATCTGGACAAAGTGGTGTAAACGTTTTTTGAGCGTCGACGTCGAAACTGGCCGTGGACTCTTTATTGATGGTAATACTCACTAGTCTAACTCAACTCCTAAGCGCTGACCGACTTCTTTATAATATTCAACTACGTCGCCTAAATCGCGACGGAAGCGATCTTTGTCCATTTTTTCTTGAGTGTTAATATCCCAAATACGACAACCATCAGGTGTCAGTTCATCACCTAAATATAATTCACCTTTAAACAAACCAAACTCTAATTTATAATCAACCAATTGCATCCCTGCCTCTCTAAAAAGTGGTAGCAGTAAGTCATTCACTTTTAAGGTTAAGGTTCGCATTTCATCCGCTTGTTTTTGTGTGGCCCAACCAAAAGCTTCGATGTGTGAATCATTAATAAAAGGGTCACCAAGCTCATCATCTTTTAAGAAGAATTCAAAGATAGGTTGAGATAACACAGTTCCCTCTTCAATGCCTAAACGCTTAGATAAACTACCGGCGGCAACATTACGCACAACACATTCAACAGGTAACATATCTAATCGCTTAACTAATTCAGCATCATCACTAAGTAACTTTTCATGGTGCGTTTTTATGTTTTTACTTTCTAAATATCTCATCAAGAAATCATTTATTTTATTATTAACCTTACCTTTTTCGTCCAGCTTAGCCAATTTAACACCATTAAAAGCCGAAGTATCATTACGAAATTCAATAATCACATGTTCTGGACTATCACATTCATAAACAGATTTTGCTTTTCCGGAGTAAAGTAATTTAGTTTTTTGCATGAGTTAACGCCTTATTGCTGACTTAAATTTTTAACTGCTTTTGTAAGTTTTGTAAAATAGTTTTCGCTTGGCCATTTTCAACTGGATTTCCTTGTTGGTCTAATAATGAAATCAGTGTCGCTTTATTTCCTTGTACTAACGATAATTGATAAATTTCTGAAATCTGACCTTTACTCGCGGGTGACATTACTTCAATAATGCCCGTTGTTTTATCATTACCGATAACTTGATAATCAATTTTCGTGATCGCTTTATTAACATCGACCCAAGTTTGGTCATAACTAGCGGCCACTTTTAAAGAAGTAAAGCCTTTGCTATCCTGACCAGTTGAAGAAGTGGTTGCTGCAGCAGTATCTTGGACAACTTCTTTTTTTCCTTGTAATTGTGGCTCACCTGGCGGGATCATTGAAGGGGCAGATGCTCTGCTCCAACTTTTACCTTGTGGGATAGGCAAGCTAGGGACGGCCTTAACTGGAGTAGCTCCTTCTGATAATTTCAAAGCCGGTTGAGATTGACTTTGCAAATAAATTTGCTTCCGATCATGAATGTAGCCCTCGCTACCAAATAAGCAACCCGATAAAATCAAAGGTAAAAGCCCAATGACAATAATAAATTTAAGCTGTTTTAACATGTATTTTATCCTTGTTGAGTAAATCATATTTTTGCAATAATGTTTTAATTTGTACATGGTAGCAAACTGATAGTGGTGTTAATGGTAAACGAATACCAGTAGGCATCAACCCCATTTCAGCCACCATCCATTTGGCCGGTATAGGATTACTCTCTATTGAAAGCGCATCATACAAAGGGATAAGTTGAGTTTGAAGATCATTGGCCAAATCATAATTGCCTTTTAAAGCGGCGCTTGCAATCATTTGCATTTGCTCTGGTACCACGTTCGCCGCAACCGAAATCACGCCATGCCCGCCAGCTTGAATAAAAGATATGCATGTTGGATCGTCTCCGCTAAACAAAAGCAATTCTTTGCCGCAAGCATGTTGTAATTCAGCAAAGCGCGTCGCATCTGTTACCGCTTCTTTGTAACCAATAATATTAGGCAATACTGCAAGCTGTGCCAACGTTTCTGGCAGGATATCAACACCCGTTCGACCAGGATGATTGTAAACAATAATCGGCGTGGTTACATTCTCTGCCAACGCACTAAAATGCAAACGTAAACCTTCCTGTGTCGGGCGATTATAATATGGACAAATCACTAACAAAGCATCAACGCCACAATCAACAATTTGTTGCGCTTGCTCAATAGTTGTTTGTGTTGAGTTACTACCAACACCAACAATAACCGGTATACGCTGATTAATTACTTGATTGGTCTTATCGATGATGGCACATTTTTCAGCTATACTTAAAACAGAGCCCTCTCCGGTACTACCACATAAAACAATGCCATTTGTGCCTGCAGCCAGATGAAATTCTAAAAGTCGTTCCAAGGCTTGATAATCAACAAGTCCATCATCTGACATTGGGGTTACTAAAGCAACTAAGCTTCCTGAAAACATAGGTAAATTCCGCTGATTTTAAAAAGTTAATCCTACCATATTTGCAATTAGAATGGGAGGCATTAAGAACTTATGAAGCGAAGGCACATGGCTGCCTAGTCGAAAATATAACACCTGTCTTCTGAACTCAAAAGGCAAGTACAACCCTCTATTTGTTTTTTTGCTCTTTAATCAGGGTGTAAATAGCATCGATTACTAACTTAGGTTGAAACTGCTGAATATGATGTCCACTATTATAAGCATATATATGTATCGATTTTTTTGATAGGTTTGCTATTTTATTTTGCCAGTTTTCCCATAATTCTTGATTTTGGCCTTCTGTCATCGTAATAGGTTTCCAGTCAGTCGTTAACATATGAAGCGTAGCTTTAGGATCCTCATAGCCATGGTATGTAGCGGTAAGGACAATGATTGGCACTTTTGGAAAACTAGGTGCATTCAAAACTTGTTTTTGTGAGATTGGGAAACCTATCGCTTCTGGATATACTGGAGATGATTTTAAAGGTAGATTTGTAAGGTTTTGTTCAGGGCTCGCACTATCAACAAATATAACGCCTGAAATTTCTTTAGGATAAAGACGAGCATACAGTTGCATGAATAGACCTCCAGCAGAATGCCCTACTAAAAAATACGGTGGTTTTAACTTGGCCGACCTCAATAATTCATGTAGATTTTTAACAACTTGTTTTGCTGTTAAAATTTTTAAAGTACTGAGTTGGCTGTGTCCAAGATTAATACGATCATAAGTAACAGTCCTGGCAAATTGACTAACGGCTGGAATAACTTTATTCCAGGTAGCACTTGTATCCCCTTGTCCAGACTCAAAAATTATAACCGGCCCCTTATCACCTGTGAGTCTCATAAATAGTGAATATTCTCCTATTTTATGACATGAACCATTTTTTGAAGCAAAATTTGGGCATCTATCTTCAGCATAAGATAAATTCGCTAACGTGCCAACTATTACCACAACAATTAGCGCAACTAGCTTGAGTTTGATTTTTCTTGATTTCATCATACAGTAACCTCTGAACCAATTTTTTCACACTCTAAGAATAACCATACTCTCATTACAAATGAAAAGACACAAAATGAAAGTAGTAACAATAATAACGCGGTAAATACGTTAGAAAAATTAAAAAAACAACATAAAACCATTATTTAAGTGGAATGTTTTTCTTGGGCCAATTCATCATAACAGCCTTAGCAAGTGCTGCTAAAGGTATAGCAAAAAAGATGCCCCAGAATCCCCAAATACCGCCAAAAATTAATACGGCGACAATAATAGCGATTGGATGCAAAGAGACCGCCTCTGAAAATAGTAAAGGTACCAAAACATTTGCATCAAGTGCAACGATAACCCCATAAATAATCATTAAATATAGAAAATGATGTGACCAACCCCATTGTAATAAACCGACTAGCACGACCGGAATAGTAACCACAATGGCACCGATATAAGGTATTAAAACCGAAAGCCCAACGAGAGCGCCTAACAAAAGTGCATATTGCAAGCCAAGAAATAGAAATGAGACATAGGTGATTACAGCCACGATAGTAGCCTCTAAAACTTTACCGCGAATATAATTACCAATTTGAATATGAACTTCATCCCACACCTTAGCCAACACTTTCCTTCTACGAGGCAAGAAATGTTCAGTTACCCAAGCGCCAATTTGCTTTTTATCACTCATGAAAAAATACACCAATAGTGGCACCATAACGAGATAGACAACAATCGCCACAATATTTGGCACGATACTCAATGATTTGGTTAACACCATTTGGCCAAAGTGTCCCATTTTAAGTTGGGCCTCTGCTAAGAATTTTTGGATTTGATCAGGTGATATAAATGAAACATGGTTGGGAATATTAATTAATAAGGTTTGTAGGCGAGCAGCAACTTTCGGTGTTTCAACCACGAAATTTGATAACTGCTTTGTTAAAAGAGGCAAGACACCAAGAAAAATTAATATGACCAAAGCAATAAAGACAATAAACACAATCAAAACCGATAAAAAGTGTGGGCATTTAAGTTTTTCTAACCAAGAGACAGGCCAATCTAAAACATAGGCAATCACAATACTGGCAAACAATGGTGCCAGCATATTTGAGATAGTGCTAACGATAAGCACACCCATAAATAAAAAGAAGAATAGATATCCTGCTTCAGGATCTGAGAAATAACGTTGGAACCAATTTATAATTACAGCTTTCATAACCTAACCTAATTTCGTTAAAATGTCCTTAATCAGCTTTGGTCCATTATAGATAAAGCCTGTGTACAATTGTACCAGACTGGCCCCAGAAGCAAACCTTTTGTCAGCATCAGCGGCTGACATGATCCCACCCACACCAATAATGGGTATTTTTCCTTGTAGAGCCATTTCTAATGCGACTACCATATTGTCAGCTAACGCTTTAATCGGGGCTCCACTCAATCCACCCTGCTCTATTTGACGTGCGTGGTCCTCAACACCAGCCCGATTAGACGAGGTGTTAGTTGCACATACAGCATCTATTTCAGTCGTCAGCAATACATCTGCAAGCTCTCCTATGGCATCGCGAGGTAAATCAGGCGAAATTTTGACAACCAGTGGTACATATTTTTGATGGATACTTTGCAATTGTTGCTGTGATTCTTTTAAAGTACTTAATAACCTTTTAAACAATTCGCCATGTTGTAAATCGCGTAAATCTTTTGTATTAGGAGACGATATATTTACCGTTATGTAATCAGCGTAAGCATACACGCGTTGCATGCAAAATTGGTAGTCATCAACAGCTTTATCATTATCGGTAAAATGATTCTTACCAATATTAATACCCAGTACGCCGGAACTCCGACTCTTCTCAATGTTGTGTATTAAGGCATCCACTCCAGCATTGTTAAAACCAAAACGATTAATCAGCGCTTCATGCTCTGGCAAACGAAACAAACGAGGCTTAGGATTCCCTAGTTGTGGTTTCGGTGTAACAGTCCCCACTTCAACAAAACCAAAACCTAACTGACGCCAAGCATCAATCGCAATACCATTCTTATCTAATCCCGCGGCTAAACCTACTGGATTAGGAAATGACAATCCCATTACATCACAAGGATGCGTCGGCAATTTTTGTTGTAACAAACCCAACTTAGCCAAATGCTTCAATACCATCAAACTAAAATCATGTGATTTCTCGGCATCTAGTCGGAATAACAGATCGCGAAATAATTTATACACTTAGCACCCTCATAAAAAAGCCAACAAACTTCAACTTTTCCAAACCCGCAACATCGCATTAGCATTACGCCGTAATTCATACGAAACTTTGCGAACTTCAACATCAAACCCTTCATCTTGCAACGCTTTGATTACTTCCGGCAAAATCTTAGCCGGCTCACTGTTGGCACCCACTAAAGGAAAAATACGACACTCTTTCGCAACACGACACATTTCTTTAATACAACGCACATGGAAATCAACCGTAAAATTAGCATTTTCCTTAAACAAAAAATGGCGACAAATCGCCAAACCAAACTCATGCACATTAAAATCATTTAACACAGGTAATGCTTCAGGCGAATAAAGATCTTGCTTGAAATCATCATCATATGTTTTAAAAAACAGGTCCAAATTAGCTTTTAATTTTTCAGAATACTCTTTCGGCGTGCCAATTGCACTACCGACAAAACGACCAGGGTTATCGCCAATAATAGATAAAGTTTGTCGCAGAATATCCGGTACTTTTTCCTCAAGAGCTTCTTTATTTGAACCATAAACATCACTGCAACTTACCACTTTTTGTCCGGCTTTGCGTGCCAGTGGAGTAAAGCTACTCGGTGGACCCATACAATCTAAAATAGATTTTTTTAAATCATGTTCATCCAAGTCAAACATGTTAATGACATTCTCGTAGGACTCACCCCAAAAATATAAATTTGTAAATAATTCCATCCTCAGCTCTCTTATCTTTTTTCTTTAATTAGTGTTAATAGCGCTTTTGTAAAGCTAGCTGGCAATTGTGTCTCGATAGGCAGATACCATAACTTATCATCATTAAAACGCGTGCATTTCACCGC
Organism: Gammaproteobacteria bacterium; assembly: GCA_034110705.1. Taxonomy (GTDB): domain Bacteria; phylum Pseudomonadota; class Gammaproteobacteria; order JABDGN01; family JABDGN01; genus JAWUVP01. The sequence continues at coordinate 8,277 of JAWUYR010000047.1, forward strand.
GTCTTTTTCAGTCATAACAACCGGTAATACATCTGGGAAATTGATATCCTGTACTTTATATTGATAATGGTCAGGAAATTCTTGCGGAAAAACATTGATACCGACATCTTTTAATGTATTAAAAAAACGTTGTGGATTACCAATTGCAGCAACCGCATGCACACTTTTATGTCGCCATGATTCTAATCTGCGAGTTTTTTGAGGGTCAACAAGATTATGTAATTTACCGGGTACTAATTTCATTTCATATTCACCAGGTGCTGATTGTCCATTATTAACAATAAAATCACACTCTGCCAAACGAGAAATAGGCTCACGCAAAGGCCCTGCGGGCAAACATAATTCATTACCAAAACGTCGCTCACCATCGATGACCACAATTTCAATATCACGTTGTAAAGGATAATGTTGTAAGCCATCGTCACTAATAATAATGTCACAAGCATAATCAGCTAATAATGTTTGCATAGCCGCCGGTCTATCTCGCCCTATCACCATTGGGCAGCCGGTACGTTTCACTATCAATAAAGGCTCATCACCAACTAAACGTGGATCACTGTGCTCGGTCACTTCACGACAATATTTATTATCACCACCATGCCCACGTGACACAACGCCAGGGCGATACCCTTGTTGGCGCAAGAGTTGAATGAGGTGCATCACTAACGGAGTTTTACCCACACCACCAACCGTAAGATTCCCAACTACAATTATCGGCACACTACTTTTGATGCTTTTTAAAATATGATGACGATATAAAAAACGTCTTATTGTCACAATGCTGGCAAATAAAACTGTTAAAGGTAACAGAAAATAAGTCCACCAACGAAGTTTTCCATACCAGCTTTGAACTAAGTTATCGGTAATTTTTGTCATGATCTTTGAATTGTAGGTTATAAAGTTCTGAGTAAGCAACACCCGCAGCCAATAGCTCTTTGTGTGGACCTGATTCAATAATTTGTCCCTTGTCCATCACCATAATCACATCGGCGTGCTCAATAGTTGACAGGCGATGTGCAATAACCAAACTGGTACGCCCTTGCATTAAATTATCTAAGGCACTTTGAATTTTACGCTCTGACTCAGTATCTAAGGCAGAAGTTGCTTCATCGAGAATAAGGATAGGAGAATTTTTGAGGATAGCCCTGGCAATAGCAATCCGTTGTCTTTGCCCGCCAGATAATAACACACCATTCTCGCCGATCATCGTATCAAGCCCATTCGGTAATTGCTCAATAAATTCGAAGGCATAAGCAGAGCGGGCAGCCTCTTCAACCTGCGCACGCGTGACCGTGTCCAGATTTCCGTAAGCAATGTTATTAGCTAAGCTGTCATTAAAGAGTGTGACATTTTGCGATACGATGGCCACATTATCACGTAAACTTGCGAGGGTGACATCGTGGACATCACACCCATCGATCAATATATTACCTTCGCAAGTATCATAAAAACGCGGCAACAAACTAGCCAAAGTGGATTTACCACTTCCAGAGCGCCCAACCAAAGCCACCATTGTGCCCGGCTTCACTTTAAAACTAACATTATTTAAAGCAGGCTCTTGTTGTGACAAATATTTGAAAGTCACATTGCGGTATTCTACCTCGCCTTTAACTGGCGGTAAAACGACTGTACCATTGTCCACTTCTGGTGGTGTATCCAATAAGTTAAATACGCTTTCTGCGCCTGCAATACCTTGCTGAATAATATTATTGACCGACGAAAAATCACGCATTGGTTTAAACATCGTCATCATGGCGAAAATCATAGCCACAAAACCACCTGCCGTTAAGCCAAATGCTTTTGCCGATGAAGTTGTCACCAAGTAAACGGTTAATGCCAAAACACAAGCGCCAATGAGCAAAACGACCATGGTGCTTAGTGATTGTGTCGCGACAATTTTCATTGATTGATTTCGATTTTGCTTATTACATTCGGCAAACTTTTCAGCCTCATATTTTTCGCCACCGAAGATTTTCACCACTTTATATCCTTCGATAACTTCTTCTGAGATATGCGACACTTCGCCCAAATAGTTTTGTACGCGTCCACTGAGCTTACGCATACGCCGTCCGGTATAACGAATAAGCACGGCAACCAATGGTGCAACTGCAATATAAAAAATAGTTAAGCGCCAATTAATCGTGAACATAACAATAAACAAGCCAATGATAAGTGCGATTGATTGCACGGCTGTAGTCACGGCATTCGTACAGGCACTAGCAACTTGGTCAACATTGTAAATAATTTTAGAGAGCAATTGCCCAGAAGTGTTTAGATCATGAAACGATGCCGGCAGACGAATAATTTGTACGAACATTTTATTCCGCAAATTACGCACAACATCTCGGCCAACCATCGACATGAAATATTTAGCGACAAAACTTGCCACACCACGCAAAGTGAATAATCCAAGAATAATAAAAGGCAGAGTCCGTAAGAATGTTGTATTACGTTGTACAAAACCAACATCGAGTAATGGCTTCATAAAATGTGAAAAGTAGGCATCGATACCAGAAAATAATATGCTGCCCAACAAGCCCAAAGTGAAAGCACACCAATAGGGTTTAATTTGCGCTAATAAACGTGGGTAGACACTTTTCTTTTTTGCTTTACGCGTCAAAATTCGGCTCCTTTTCTATCCCAATTGGGCTTAAAATTTCAGTTGCTAATGTAACATAAAGCGAAACTCACTGCCACCAAAAATGTCGGTGAGCTTTTCGATAAGCGATTGGTTTTATTGCTTTATTTTGCGACAGAGTGAAACTAATCGCACCAGCACTATCGGTCGCGAGGCTTTGTGCCCCTACTGTTTGATAACGATGCCGTACTATCTGGTTCGGAAAATGATAACGATTCAAGTAACCAACAGGGTAAAACACCCATTGTGGAGCAACAGCTTTAACAAATGCCAACGTCGAAGAGGTTTTACTACCATGATGCGGAGCAACAATCACATTAGCCGCTAAGTCTACTTTTTGCTTGCTTAACAAAAATTGTTCGGATGTTTTTTCGATATCACCGGTCAACAATAAATGTTTATCTCCGGCACTCACTCGAAGCAAACATGAACTATCATTGTCTAAGCCTAAATGTGATGCCGTTGGATATAGCACTGCAAATTTCACCTCATCCCATTGCCAATGCATTCCTGCCAAACAAAGCTGCGCCCGACCTTTAGCAAAACGTTTCGATACGCTCGTTAACACTTTTGCCACAGGCATCACGCTTAACACCGATGCAGCACCCCCGATATGATCGTTATCACCGTGACTTATCATTAACATATCAATATGACCAATACCCATTTGCCGCAAAAATGGAACCACCACGGCTTCACCCATATTAAAATTTGGCCCCCATTTGGCACCCGTGTCATAGACCAACACATGATGTTGCGTTCGTACTACACTTGCCAAACCTTGGCCGACATCGAGCAAAGTAAACTTTGCTGTGCCAATCTTAGGAGCGGTAGGATGAATAAGAAATAAGGGAGTAATAAAAATTATCCCCAACCAACGTGCCGGCCAACCTTTTGGCGCAAGTAAGACTAACACCCCCAAGACAACGCTAAACATAATAAAATTATTGCTCACCGCATATTGCCAAGCACCAAAGCTATGCCCTGAAAACCACACTAAAATGTGCCAAGCAATACTCAACACCCATACCGCCAAATGAAAAAGCAAATGGCTGAAAGGCACTGAAATAAAACTGACCACACTAGCTAACAAACTTAATGGCACCACAATAAAACCGACGATAGGGATCACAATCGCATTGGCGATTGGGGATACCAGTGATGCATTTTGAAACCAAAGCAACGTAAAGGGAATAAGACCAATACTGACGATGAGCTGTAACTTAACCCAAACCTTCCATTTAGTTACCTGACCTACCCGTGCGCCCAATCCATAAAAAATAACACTGACTGCCGCAAATGATAACCAAAAGCCAGCACTCAATACCGCTAATGGATGGAGAAGTAACACGAAAAATAACGCCATGCCTAAGCCCAACCCTAATGACAATTGCCGCTTGATGATAATACCGAGCATAAACACAGCAATCATCACGGTCGCCCGTTCAGTTGGGATAGAAAACCCAGCCAAGGCACTGTAAACAATAGCCGTGGCTAAAGCGGCGATGGCAGAAGCTCGCGGTGTTGCCAACATAAGCATTAAGCGCTCACTACGACGCCACAAAAACCCAATCAATAAAAAAGCTAAACCTGAAATCATGCCTATATGTAAACCGGCGATCACCATTAAATGATTGGTACCCGTCCTTTGCAATACTTGCCACTGCTGTGCGCTTAATCCATTCTTTTCCCCCACCACTAAAGCTGTGATCATCGGTAGATAACTAGAGTTAGGCAATACTTGTTTGATATGTTCAATAATTGTTTGTCGCAAACGGTCGATAGGATGTGACCACTGATGACTTGCCAATAATTTATTCTGCACGCCTGACCGTACATAACCGGTCGCTGCTATATCCTTCTGCAGCAAATATTTAGCATAATCAAAACTACCTGGATTAGCGAAGCCATGAATACGTTTTAACTTAACGAGTAATTGCCAAGTATCCCCCACTTTTAAAATAGGATGTGAGCCATACCAATTAAGCGTAACGATTGAATTTACCCTATGTAATTGCGAGTCGAGTCCAGCCATCTTATGCAGCCTAAACTCAAACCCCGTACGTAATCCTTCTGCTAAAGGAATAGAATGAACCGTGCCTTGGACTACAACCGGCGTATTCTCAATGTTCTTAGGTACTTGCCATGCTAGTCGATAATGCGCGACTAACCCAGCATAGGCAAAAAAGACAATACTAGTGACAATAAAGAGTAATAATTTATGTGGAAAGAAGACAAACAAACACAGACTAACCAATAGCAATCCACAGGAACCAAGCCATCGGCAATACCGGTAAAAAAATTAAAATAGAACAGCCCAATAAACTAGCTACAGCAACACTACGCATTTGTGATCCAAAGAGAGGGCCAACACTCTTAAGTTTCGGAGTATACACTTACTACAAAAACCAGTAAACTTCGGTCATGATCAAGTGGTTAAAAACAAAATTACCTTCAAGCCAAGAAGTTCGGCGACATCGATACTTAGCCATTTTCGGTAAGTTTATTCACAGCCCGAATCTGTGGCATATGAATAGTGGTAGTATGTCACGTGGAGCAGCCATTGGTTTGTTTTGGGCATTTATGCCAATTCCGTTTCAAATGATCCCCGCGGCGGCTTTAGCCATTGTCTATCGAGCGAATATATTTATTGGGGTTATTCTTGTCTGGGTTTCAAATCCATTGACGATTCCTCCTATATTCTATTTTGCCTATAGAGTGGGTCGTTGGCTTTTAGGTATACCTAAATATCATTTTAGAATTGAATTGTCTTTGCATTGGCTACAAACGACATTCCTAGTCATTTGGAAGCCATTAATCGTGGGTTGTTTTGCTTGCGCACTCGTTAGTGCTTTAACGGGATACATTGTTATGCGTATAATTTATTGGAAGATGCCGACTCAGCATTCAACAAAGTAAGCGGCTAGCTTTCCAACTTACCGTTTTCTAGAACGTAAGTTTTATCCATACGCTTGGCCAAAGCTTTATCATGAGTAACAATCACCAAACTAGTGCCAAGCTCTCTATTTAAACTCAGCATGGTTTCAAAAACATGGTCGGCCGTTTGACCATCTAAGTTACCGGTAGGCTCATCACCGAGCACGCATAATGGCTTAGTGATTAAGGCGCGTACAATAGCCACACGTTGTCGTTCACCACCGGATAATTGTCCTACTTTATGACTTAACCGACTTTTCAAGCCGACCTTCTCAAGCATCACTTCTGCCTTGGCTTCAGCTTCCTTAACCGACATATTGCGCAACAAAAGCGGAATACAAACGTTCTCTAAAGCTGAGAACTCAGGCAATAAGTGATGGAATTGATAAATAAAGCCTAAACACTGATTACGAGCCTTACTTTTCTCGTTCTCATTTAGCGTGTGATATGACTTGTTGTTAAGCAAGACTTTACCTGAAGATGGACTATCTAGCCCCCCAAGCAAATGCAACAACGAACTTTTACCAGAACCAGAGCGCCCAATAATGGCGATACACTCACCTTGCTCAATTTTTAGATCCAAGTCTTTAAACACTTCCACCGGTTCACCGGCATCATTAAATACTTTACTCAGTTTTCGGGTTTCGAGAACAATATTACTCATAACGCAATGCCTCTGCCGGCTGTACTCTGGCAGCACGCCATGCTGGATAAATCGTTGCTAACAAACTCATTAATAAAGCCACTACAATAATTTGGACAACATCAGAATATTTAACTTGTGATGGTAAATAATTCAAATAATAAACCGAACCCTGAAAGATTTGCTTATGCAAGACGGCTTGTAGCCAATTAACTAAACGCGTCACATTCAATGCCAAAGTAACCCCACCTAGTAGCCCCAGCAATGTGCCAATCACCCCAACCAAACTACCCTGAACCATAAAGATACGCATGATCATCCCAGGCGTAGCACCCATAGTACGTAATATAGCGATATCCGCTTGCTTGTCGGTCACAACCATCACTAAGCTAGATACCAAGTTAAATGCCGCCACGGCAACAATTAAGATTAAGATTAAGAACATCATGGTTTTCTCTAAAGCAACTGCTTTGAATAAAGCACCGTAGGTTTGCGTCCAATCAGTCGCTGTTAAGCCCTGATACTGATTAACAATATCACTTGCAACATGAGGAGCTTGATACATGTCTTTGATTTTTAAGTTTAAACCAGTTGCATTGCTGCCCGTAACAAACAATACCTGTGCATCATGTAAATTAATAAAGGCCAGGTTAGTATCAAAGCCAAAGCCACTCCCGGCCGAAAATATACCTTGCACCGTGAATCGCTTAAAGCGCGGCATAATACCCGCTGGACTGACCGTTAACTTAGGAACAAACAACGTGATCTTATCACCAACCCCTGCACCCAGATTTTCTGCCAACGTTTTACCAAGCACAATACCAAAGCTACCAGGCTTTAATTTAGTTAAAGTTCCATCGATAATCTTATGATTTAAATCATTAATTTTTTCTTCTTGTACAGGATCAATCCCCTGCACTTCCACGCCAGCTACTTGGCCATCATCACGCAACAAACCTTGGCCATCAACAAACGGGGCACTCGCGACCACTTGAGGATTTTTCTGTAATTTAGTCTGCCAACTCTGCCACTGTGGCAATTGCCCTTGCATCGTGCTCAAGCTAATCGCAGGCGCCATACCAAATACCTTATCGCGAATATGGCTATCAAAGCCATTCATAACCGATAACACAGTAATAAGTACAGTAACACCCAGCGCAATGCCGATCATCGACATTAACGAGATGAAGGAGATAAAATGGTTCTTCCGCTTAGCGCGTGTATAACGAAGACCAATATAAGATGATAATGGTTTAAACATGGGCCGGGATTATAACGAATAATCCTCAACTACGCTTGTTATTTTTTAAAACCTGAGATTACCAAGAAATATCGAATGATATGATTACTTAAATTTTAATCCTACCAAGTAAAAATCCACCTATAGACTATACATCTTGTTATAATCATACAAAATCAAAGGACATATCTCTAATGCTAAATTTCTGTATCAAAACCGACACCAAAACCGGCGAGAAATATCTAGTCACCTCATTACACGGCAAAGCCCTACTCAGCGTGCCACAGCTTAGCAAAGGCACGGCCTTCTCATTTGAAGAACGGCTCGAATTTGGCATCATGGGTAAACTGCCAGTGCGCATTGAAACCTTAGCTGACCAAGTTACCCGCTGCTATCAGCAGTGCACCAAATACAACAGCGCTTTAGAGCAAAGTGTTTACCTCCATAGCTTGCATAATCGTAACCAAATCCTATTCTACAAATTAATCAGTGAGCACTTAGAAGAATTTATACCTGTGATTTACACTCCAACCGTTGGTGATGCCGTCATCCATTTTAGTGACAAATATCGCCAAGTCGCGCGTGGAATTTATATGTCATACCCTGAGCGCGAGCATCTAGAGTATATTCTGGATAATAGAGCTAACCCAGAAGTTGATGTTGTCTGCATCACCGACGGTGAAGCCGTGCTCGGCATTGGTGACCAAGGCATTGGGGGCATGGATATTCCGATTGCCAAATTAATGGTGTACAGCTTATGTGGCGGCATCAACCCCAACCGAGTTATTCCCATGGCAATTGATGTAGGTACCAACAATAAACAACTGTTAGATAATCCAGATTACTTAGGCTGGAACCACGAACGCTTAACGGGCGAAGAATACGACGAATTTGTTGATCGTGTCGTATGCACCATTCGTAAAAAGTTACCGAACGCCTTCATTCACTGGGAAGATTTTGGCACTGCCAACGCCAGACGTATTTTAGAGCGCTACAATAAACAATTTTGTACATTCAATGACGACATACAAGGCACTGGCATTACGGCATTAGCGACAATATTAAGTGCCACCAAAGCATTGGGGCAAAAACTCAGTGAACAACGCATTGTGATCTTTGGTGCTGGCGCTGCAGGCACTGGCATTGCCGACCAAATCGTTGATGGTTTAATGACCACTAGTGGCTTAAGTGAAGAAGAAGCACATCGTTGTTTATGGCTAGTTGATCGCGAAGGTTTGGTCACCGACCAATCTAAAAATCCACATCCTTCACATATGGCTTATCTGAGACCACGTGACGAATGGCAAAAATGGAACGTCACTAATGACAGCAATATCAGACTATTAGAGGTCATTTCTAATGTTAAACCCACTGTATTAATTGGCTGTTCAGCACAAACCGATGCCTTCAACGAGTCAATCGTTAAAGCCATGGCCTGTGATATCGAACACCCTATTATCTTACCACTATCAAACCCAACCACTCGTTCAGAAGCAAAGCCAAACGACCTAGTGCGCTGGACAGATGGCAAGGCTCTTATCGCCACCGGCAGTCCATTCCCGCCTATCGACTTGAACGGCAAGATGATCAATATTGCCCAATGCAACAATGCTCGCGCCTTTCCAGGCATCGGCCTTGGTGTACTGGTCGCCAAGCCAACATTACTTAGTAAAGGCATACTGCTTGCAGCAGCGCATGCACTAGCCGAATGCTCCCCAGCACAAACCGACCTCACCGCCCCATTGCTGCCCTCCATCAATGATTCAGAAATTTCAGCCAAACACATCGCCGCAGCTGTCGCCAAACAAGCGGTTAAAGAAGGTTTGTCGGATGTGGATCTAAGCAATATTGAGCAAGTAATTGATGAAATATACTGGAAGCCGAAGTATTTGCCCTACCGGCGCGAGGAATAGTTTTTCATGGATGAAGAAAAAGCTTCAACTATTATCGCTATTCATCGTGGCACTATTAACACCTTTACCGTGCCAACCATCAACGGTCACTTTATTACAAAAGACGATTAAAAAAAGAAGTGAACGGGCCTTATTTGAAAATTGGAATCGGTAAAATTGATATTTCTGAATTGATTGAAGATTCATAGACTGCGAGTTTCGATTGCATCTTAAAAAGCTACGTTATACACTTTAGACATGACTATTATGCAAAGCAGTTGGGACCAAAAAGGTGTTCGTATTTTACTCGCCAAACGCGTGCCCGGCGATACTGATTATAACTTTATTTTTTTCCAGGTGGTCCTGGTGCTGACTCAAGATATTTTCTTCCTTTAATTGAGCACTTAAATTTACCCGGTAATTATTGGTGTATTGATTTACCAGGCAATGGCTCGAACACTAGCAATATTGATTTAGACACTTATGATTTTCATCAATGGTTCGATTTAATTTACCCTATCGTTAATCAATTTATTAACCTTGTTTATGTTGGCCACTCTTTTGGTGGTTTGTTTGCTTTATGCGAACCTAAGTTAGAAAAATTATTATCTGGTTTAGTGTTGCTTAATACGCCACCAACATTGTGGCACGAAGCATCAGCACAGATGGCCGTTAAGCGTAACTTACCCGCTTTAGATCAGGAGACGACTCCTTTCATCGATATGCCTTGCCAAGAAACTTTTATGCAGGCATTAATAGCCTGCTCGCCATATTATTTTACAGATGAATATTTGCAGCAAGGTGCTGAATTTTTAATGCAGCTGCCCTTACCCTTATCAGCCCTCAACCTATTTCCTAAATTGGGCATTAGAAAAGCCTTACACCGCTACTTGGATCCCACAAACATTACCAACCTTAATCATTGGTGGGAGTGATGATGTGATTGTGCCTTTTCATCTGTATAAGAATGATGCACGTTTTATTGGTGATAATATTCGCCAAATCGAAATTCAGGATGCTGGACATATTCCCTGGCTAGAAAAAATGGATGTGGTCGTTAAGACTTTTGATTTACTTTATGAAGCTGGATTAGCTCGCAAAAACTGAGTGACCATTCCTTCGCTCTCACCCTTTCTCTAAAATGTGGAGGACATTTTTATTGCCCTCCTTCGCTTCTTCGACTGTTAAGAAAAAAGAAACTCACTTTTTAATATTCTTTACCAATGACCCGACAATGAAAGGTCAATATTCTTGCGCCAGAACGGAAACATAAGCCAACATAATTCTTTTGCAATGCATTGTGGATCACTTTTTGAGAGCAACCAGCATAAATTGCTATATTTTTAATGGTAATACCTTTATCAAGAAGTGTTTGCAGCACCTCACTCCAAGGCACATTCCCGTTGAGTACGAGGCCATCGTATTCAAAATGAGGCTCATTACCAGGTTTAAATTCCGGAACGTTTCGTTTTATGACTCTTATATTACTCTTCGGCTTCTTCTTTGCCATTTGTTATCCTCCAATGTCGCTTATGTTAACCATATTGTTATTATTAGTTCCTGGTGTTGAAATTAATTTTTGTAATTGAGTTTTTGTTTTATCAGTCGCTGCAGCCTAATAAAAGTCAAAACATTCTGTTCTTCTATATCCGTTTCATTGCGCAAAAATTCTAGCTTAGTCAATGATTTGTCTAGCTGATGTTCGATGATGGCGAGGCGATTCACATTGACTCTATCGACCACTCTTAAATGTTTCTGTTTCATATTGGCTTCCTAAGAGCATTTTTTTTAAATTATGAACATACGAAATACTTTAGCAGCTTTTATTTATGTGTAAAGTGTTTTTTATGTTTATTTGCATAAACAAGGGAAATAACCAATACATTTTATGTTAGTTTGTATTACTATTATCATGAAAACTAACCTACTTTATGTGAATTACTATTTTATGAGCAAATTAAGCAACATTCTTAAGCAACTTATGGTCGAGGAAAAAGTTAACACCACAGATGTAGCAAGAGCTACAGGTATTTTACAGCCTGTTATGCACCGCATCGTTAATGGTGTAACGGACGATCCACGCACTAAAACAATCTTACCAATCGCCAAATTCTTTAATGTTAGTGTCGACCAGCTAATGGGGGTTATTCCATTACCCATTAATCGAAAATCGTGTAAAAACACAGGCGAAAAATGGTCGCGCCTGCCTATTATTAACTGGGATGACATTAATAAACATTTGACTGATAAAAAAATACCGGGCGATGATAAATATGTGGAAACCGATGCCCCTATTAGCAGCCGCTCATATGCCTTAATCGTTAAAGACTCCACCATGCATCCCGTATTTCAAGAAGGTAATATTTTATTTGTCGACCCGGAAGTCGAGGCCGAAAATAATGATTACGTTATCGTTATGCTAGAAAGCCAACCTGTATTTAAACAAATATTATTTGATGGTGCTAGCCGCTGCTTAAAGCCACTTAATCCAGATTTTAAGACCGTATTTATCGACAAAGAAAATGAAATCACTCATCTCGGCGTGGTTATTGAAAATAGAATGAGGTTAAAATGAACACATTGGCAAAGAAGCTTGCCAAGTACCTAACAAACATTGGAATAATGCATTGTATCTAGTGACGATTTTAAATGGCCGAGAAATTTAATATTGGACTGAAGTTGAGGTATGAACCAAGGTGCACAAGCCAATCTTATCACGCCTTAAGATGTACTTTTTATACACAAAACTATATGGTGTGTATAGAGAAAAGCCCTAGTATTATTTTACTATGAAATACGGTCTAATAGCCCCAATTGATTTCTCCCTTTATCTAATCGATTATGTTAATACTATTTATATCCTCTTCTTTTGAAGGGGATTTTTTTTGCACAATTAACAACATCACAGACAAATGATCCGAACTTCTATATAATAGTCCAACTGCTCGAGCAGTGCTTTTACGAGACTGAAATGAATAATACTGCCGTAAATTACGAAACTCTTTTTGATGCCTCACCTACCGTGACGATGGTTTTTAACGTCTCTGGGAAGGTCATGGCTAGTAATATAGCGGCACAAGAATTACTAGGCTATACCGCTGATGAATTTTTAAAAATCAGTGTCGAAGATTTAGTACCTACTCATTTAATTCAACCAACACAACTTGCTTGGCGCGAACTCATAGAAGAAAAGAATCAAGAAAGCTTTTACGTGCTACGTAATAAATATGATCAAATTTTCTATATTCACTATAGCATTGTGAAAATCGAACAAACAGATAATTATATTTGCACACTGAATGAGGTACTTAAATACGAAAGTAGTACCCAGGTTGATAATGAAACAATACGAGAAGGCAGAAAACTTTTGTATCGCGAATTAATCGATCGCTTAGTAGAACAAGATAGTAAGCTCAGCAAATCACTCGAGAAGGAAAAGCACTTTTATCATTTATTTGAACATGCTCCCATTCCTATCATTGAAATGAACTACACGGCAGTTAAAGAAGCATTAGAGCAAGATAAAGATATTATTGGCAATGACCCAAGAAATTATTTCCTAAATAACCCAAAAAAGATCCTACATTATTTCCAATATCGTCGAATTAGTGAAATTAACCAACGTGCCACCGCTATTGTAAAAATCGATGCCGAGGGCCGGCCTAATCATGATAACTATCAACTTTATTTACCAGAGCTTCATGAACAGATGGCTGAGGCATTAAGCTGCTTAATTGAAAACCATCATTACTTACGAATAGAGATGGCTTTCCGTGAGCCTAGCGGACGTAGACGCCACATGATCGTCAACTTTTCCATTACCTCTGACGATTTTAGTCGCACCTTTATTACTTTTGAAGATGTTTCTGAGAATGTACGCTTGCTCGAATCACTAGAAGCCAGAGTTCAAGACCGAACTTTTAAGCTCGAGCAAATTAACCAACAGTTACGCCAAGAAATTAGCTCGCGCGAACAAATTTCCCGTGATTTACGCCAAAGTGAAGAACGTTATCGTCAGTTAAATGCCATTTATCCTGTCGGAATTTTTCATACCGATGCCAAAGGCAAAAATATTTATGTTAATGCTAAAGCTTGTGAAATTCAAGGTGTCTGTGTACCTGACGCTATTGGTTATGGTTGGCTATTGAATGTTCATCCAGAAGACCGGGAGAAAGTACTTAACACTTGGGAAGTTGCCGTGCAAGAAGGCCGCTCCGTCGATATAGAATATCGTTTTGCACGTGAGGATAAAACCATTTGGGTTAATGGTCAAACCGTTCCAGAATATGATGAGTTTGGTGAAATCAGTGGTTTTGTGGGTATCTTAGTGGATATTACAAAACAACGTGAAGCTGAAGAGCAAATAAACCAAAACCAAATTGAAATTGCACATTTCTCTCGTTTAAATTCTATGGGTGAAGTTGCCTCTGGTATCGCACATGAACTTAATCAACCTTTAACCGCCATTAATAATTATGCCAGTGGTGTAAAGCGACGCTTAACTGACTTAGCTGAACAAAATATATCAAAAGAGATTTTTAAAGCAATAGATCAAACCATTGCTCAAGCACAACGTGCTGGTGACATTATTCACCATTTAAAAGATTTCTTACGCAAAGGTGAATTAAGTAAACAATACTTTGACTTGAATCAGGCAATTGAAGATGTACTCACATTTATTAGCCGACCTATTACGCAAAACTCTATCCATATGAAACTAAAGTTCGATAAGTCTTTAGCTGAAATATCAGCAGACAAAATCCATATTGAACAAGTTATATTAAATATAATTAATAATGCTATCGATGCACTGCTCGAAGCTGACAGCGATAAAAAAATTATCACGATTCGTACCGAACGCTATTTAAACGAGCAAATTCGCATCAGCATTTCTGATACGGGTCCAGGTATTGCTAAAGATCTATTAGACAATGTCTTTAATCCATTTGTCACAACAAAAGAACAAGGTATGGGGATTGGTTTATCACTATGCTATAACATAATCGATAAACATGGTGGCCGCATACTTGTGAACTCCGAAGAAAACAAAGGGTGTGTTTTTCATATCATTCTACCTATTTCATAATAAGTCTGCTTAGTTTGTTTAAGCTACGCCGCTGACACCCAAACTTACCCCATCCATTTAAAGTGTTTTTTCCAATAGTGCCTGGCATAACCTTTCTGTTGGGTTCGTTGTGTATTGGCAGTATTTACTATTACGCCATTCGACAAAACAGTTTACAGCTCTTTTCTATACATTTATCTCTATTAAGCGTTATCGGTATAATTATACTACTTATGCTCACTTACTATTTTTGTTGCAATTAGACAACAAAGGTGGTTGAGTGAGTAATTATTACGGATTACATAACCACAAAATCATTATATAATCTTTCCCACTATCAACCAAGAGAAGCAATATGCTAAATGACAGACAAGCCGGAAATTATTTTAGCAAAATGTACCTTGATGTCTGGACCAAATATTCCACTAGTGAACTTCATAAGTATTATGATACAAGTTTAATTTCACGCTCTGGCCAGTATGAATTTGGCTACGATGAATTGCATAGCTTAATTGAACACGCACCCAATCGTTTTAGTTTCATGATACCTGAAATTCATCATGTTAAAGCCGTTTCAAATGATACTTTAACAGCCTGGTTTACCACGCGGCATTATGACTTTGATAATAAAGTGGCAATGTGCATTAATACCATGAGCAATTATAAAATAAAAAATAACAAAATCATCTCTAATGAATTTATATGGGATCAAACCATTGACTTAGTCATGGGTTACGAAACTCAACAATCGCTTAGCCGACTCAATAAAATACTACCCCTTAAAATGCAAAATCTTACATTACGTGAACTACAATGTTTTTTTCATTTGATTCAAACCAAATCAGCTAAAGAGATCGCACGTGAATTAAATATCTCAGCTAGAACAGTCGAATCACACTCCAGCAATATAAAAGAAAAACTAGGCTTGCCCAGTACCCGTGCAGTGGTTGAATATGCTTTTGAGCATCGCTTAGTCTCTCTTTCCCCTTTGCTACAATCTATTTTTAAAAACGAGGATACTCATGAAGAACACTAAAGAACTAATGCATGACATCTGTCAAGTTTGGGTTGATTGCGATCAAGCCGCATTTGAAAAATATTATTCTAAATCTATTCAAGCCGATTATTATGGCAAAAAAGTTAACTATCAGAACATGGAGCAACGCTTAGAATATATGCGCGAGAATCAATCTGAACGACGACTAGAGATTATCGACTTAATTCATCAAGCTAATAAAGTCGCCATTCGTTTTCATTATCACGCGATTGATAGTAACGATGGTGTCTTTGATGGTGAACTTGCGGGATTTTATGAATTTGACGATCAACAACAAATCATTAAAGCTTGGGCTTTTGCGAATCAGCCAGTCGATTATCACAACTAACATACCCGCCTCTTAAAAAGCTTAGTCTAATAGCATTAGTTCCACTAATTACGGCTTCTGATATCTTTCTTGTCTAGATTATTACTTCCAATTAAGTTCGGTTATGTATTATTTAACAACCAGAATAATCACTAAAAAAACTCAATAAAAAACCCTGCTGATCAGCAAGGTTTTTATTGAGCTAAAGTAACGTAATATTAATCCTTTTTCTCGGCAACTACTTTTTCATCTTGATTCGACTTAAATGT
>JAWUYR010000048.1:0-14313 GCA_034110705.1 Gammaproteobacteria bacterium
TAGCATGCTTCTCACTCACTTGCGCGCCACCGATAGTAAAACCTTTAAGCCCACAAACCTCAATTAAACGCGCCGAAAAATCACCTTCTGGATTAATAAACACAGACCCACAACTGGGTAAACCAATCGGCTGCGTCTCACCGCGTTTTTTTAACAAGGCTTTAATCTTGTCAGCTGTTATTTGTCCGTCACCTGACGGCAATTTAAAATATCCCGCCACAAACCATTCTGGCTCACCTTCAGTAATCCCTGGCCCAGTAACCGAACGATAAGTCGTTTGATATTCGTCCGCGGAGCGCTTACGAATATTCCCTTGCCTATCAATCGTTTCAACAGCAACGACGTAATCCCAAGTCTCACCGCCAAAAGCACCGGCATTCATATGTAATGCACCACCGATAGTCCCTGGAATGCCAGCAAAAAACTCACCTTGCAATAGATCATGTTTAACACAAAACTTAGCCGCCTTTGCACACGTTACCCCAGCCTCAACTCGAATAATATTTTCGCCTTGTAAATCTATACGATTTAATCCAGTTTTCGGCACAATCACCGTGCTCTCAATCCCGGTATCGGCGATTAACACATTACTGCCAAGCCCCAACCAAATAAGTTTATCAACTGAATTCAATTGTTGCATAAACAAAACCAAATCTTCAATATCGGCCGGTTTAAATAATAGCTTTGCATGGCCGCCCACACGCCAAGTATTCAACTTAGACAAAGGTGCATTTGGAATTATTTTTCCGCGGATTAATTTAGTCATCTAATAAAATTTCATCAACATTAATTTTTTCCAGAGGCTTACTATTTTCTAACTGAACTCACCATCCAAAAACTGTGCCATAGTCTGGGTCAGGCTACCTATATTACCAGCCCCCTGCATCAAGATCACATCACCTGCTTGTACAATATTCAATAACGTTTCTCGCAATTTAGTATGGTCTTCTACAAAAATCGGATCAACCTTACCACGCTGGCGAATGCTGCCACACAAGCTGCGCGTATCAGCACCTACAACCATCTCTTCACCAGCCGAATAAACATCCAACATAATCAACATGTCGGTGTCTGCTAATACTTGCACAAAATCTTCAAACAAATTTTTCGTGCGTGAATATCGATGCGGTTGAAAAATAGTCACCAATCTTTTTTCAGGGTATGCTGCTTTAATCGCTTGTTGTGTTGCCGCTAGTTCGCGCGGATGATGCCCATAGTCATCAATCAAAGTAACCTTACCTTTTTCTATGGCGTAATCGCCCAATACTTCGCAACGACGTCCGACACCTTGAAATTTCTGCAATGCATTAATGATAGCCTTATCAGAAACACCAAGCTCCATTGCTACTGTAATAGCCGCCAACGCGTTTTGTACATTATGATCGCCTGGCAAGTTCATCACAATATTTAAATCATCACATTCATTACGCCTAACTTTAAAATGCGTCTGTAAGCCGTGATATTCTAGATGCGTCGCTCGAATATCTGCTTTCTTATGCATACCATAAGTCACAATAGGACGAGTAACTCGAGGCATAATCTCACGCACACCAGCATCATCTAAACACATAATAGCCGCACCATAAAAAGGTAAGTGATGTAGAAACTCCAAAAAAGTTTGGTGCAAACGATTAATGTCACCATCATAAGTTTCCATGTGGTCAACATCAACATTGGTCACTATTGCCATCATCGGTTGTAAATATAAGAACGAAGCATCACTCTCATCAGCTTCAGCTACTAAGTATTTACTCTCACCTAATTTGGCATTACTACCAGAACTATTTAAGCGTCCGCCAATCACATAGGTTGGATCCAAACCGCCTTCAGCTAAAATACTCGCCACTAAACTAGTTGTCGTGGTTTTACCATGCGTACCCGCCACAGCAATACCATAACGAAAACGCATTAATTCAGCCAACATCTCAGCTCGGGGAATAATAGGGATGTGTGATGTGCGCGCCGCAACAACTTCTGGGTTATCGTCATTCACCGCAGTAGAGGTAACAACAACATCAACACCTTCAATATTTTCAGCAACATGCCCTATATGTACTATTGCGCCTTGTTCACGTAAACGTAACACCGCCACGTTTTCCGCAATATCGGAACCTGAAATTTGATAACCTTCATTTAATAATACTTGCGCAATGCCATTCATACCAGTACCACCAATACCGATAAAATGGATCTTCTTTATTTTTCGCATGGTTGCATCTTTCATTTGCTTTCCTGTAAACATTGCATGGCGACATCGGCTGTAGCATTTGGTTTAGCTACGGTTCGCGCGTTTTCTGCCATTGATAAAACTTGCTGCCGATTATTGCTTAAATCAGCCAAAATTGCGACTAATTTTTGTGCTGTGAGCTCACGCTCTTGAATAAGATAAGCCGCTTTAACCTTCAACAAAAATTGTGCATTGGCCGTTTGATGGTCATCGACCGCAAACGGAAAAGGAATCAAAATACTCGCCACTCCAACATTAGCCAATTCACTCACAGAAAGAGCACCTGAACGGCAAATAACCACATCAGCCCACGCATACGCTGCGGCCATATCATTAATAAACGCTTCCAGCTTAACTGCTAAATTCGCCTCTTGATAAACTACCGTCAATGCTTCAATATTATTCAGGCCTGATTGGTGCCATACCTCGATTGTATGCTGTGGACTTAACGCTTTCATCACAGATGGAATTAATTGATTAATTGCCTGTGCTCCTTGACTGCCACCAAATACCAACACACGCAAAGCCGCGCCTTGTCGTGCCAGGCGCTCTGCTGGAGCGGGTAACTGGCAAATATTTTCACGAATAGGATTACCGAGCCATAGTGGTTTACATTTTTTCGGTAAGCTATTGGGAAAGGCTTCTATATTAAGTGTCGAAAATAGAGTTAATAATGAGTTCGTCGTACCAGGAATAGCATTTTGCTCATGTACGATTAATGGAATACGCAACAACCATGCTGCCACACCACCTGGCCCCGCCACATACCCACCCATACCTAAAACCACATTCGGTTTTACTCGACGCAGAATCTTAATCGATTGCCACAAAGCTCGTAATATTTTAAACGGTGCCGACAACAAACCCAATTTACCTTTACCGCGTAAGCCACGAATCGTAACTCGGTGTAAAATAATATTCGCTGCTGGTACTAACTTAGTATCTAAACCATGCTGAGTTCCGAGCCATTCAACCTCATGCCCTGCATTACGCAACCATTCGGCAACAGCTAAACCTGGAAAAACATGCCCACCTGTACCGCCAGCCATAATTAATATTTTTTTCGTCATGTCTTGTTTCTCTTTAAATTAGGGTTAGGACTATATTCTCATCACTTTAACCTTGCCCTCTTCGGGAAGCGGGAATAATAGAAATAGAAAATCAAGCATCACGCTCGATTTTAATTTCACTTTTAATCTTTATCCAAACCCCAATATTTGCAGCCGTGTTTCATAATCAATTCGCAATAAAAGCCCAATGGCAATGCAATCAATTAACAAACTACTCCCGCCATAACTAATTAACGGCAATGTTAATCCTTTAGTCGGCAGCATGCCGGAATTCACACCTATATTAACAAACACTTGCAGACCCAACCAAACAGCAAAACCAAAAGCCGTATAGGCTTGAAAGGGCTTGCCACGTAATTGTGCCGCGCGGCCAATACGCATGATGCGCCAAATAAAAATAGCGTACAAAACAATTACAGCAATAACCATAATCAAGCCTAATTCTTCCGCCAACACAGCAAATAAAAAGTCAGTATGCGCCTCTGGTAAATAAAATAATTTTTGAACGCTATTACCCAACCCAACACCGAACCACCCCCCACGGCCAAAGGCAATCAATGATTGAGTTAACTGATAACCACTCCCAAAAGGTGTCGCCCAAGGATTCACAAACGTCGTAATGCGCGCCATACGATAAGGTGCCGATACCATTAAAATAATAAAGGCCGCACCAACGACAGTAATTAAGACCAGAAACTGCCACAGCCGAACACCGGCTAAATACATCATCGCCAAAACAGTACAGCCAATTACCGCCGTTGCACCAAAATCAGGTTCTAATAATAAGAGCACACCAACAATAGCAAACAGCACCATCGGTTTAATAAAGCCGCTAACACGGGTACGAATTTCTTGCTCACGACGTACTAAAAAACCCGCTATATAGAGGACTACTGAAAATTTAACTAACTCGGAAACTTGCAAGGTTAAGGGCCCAAGACTAATCCAGCGACGAGAACCATTCACAGAGCGCCCAATGTGAGGAATTAATACTGCGACCAAAAGCACTAAAGAAATAACCATTAAAATAGGACTAACTTTGCACCAAAAGAGAGAGGGAATGCGAATTAACACCAATACCACAACAAACCCCATGCCCAAATAAATAAGTTGTCGCATTAGATAATGGAATGGTTGATGATATTGTCGTTCCGAAATTACCATTGAGGCTGAAGCCACCATAATAATGCCAATAGCCAATAAGCAAACCACGACGACTAGAAATAAGCGGTCGTATAAGGCCGGTGGTGCATCTTGATTAGACAGTTTAACATTTAGCATCGATTATAGTTAACACTTGATTGGTGAATTGCTCGCCACGCGCTATATAGTTCGTAAACATATCAAGGCTGGCACAAGCTGGAGATAATAACACGGCATCACCTGGGTTGGCCAATTGCGCAGCTAATAACACAGCCTCTGTTAAATCTTTCACTATATGAGTCATAGCCTTATTGTTAATCTCATTTTGCAGAAGTTTAGCATCCTGACCAAGAAGGATCACCGCAGCGCAATGTGCTGCAACGGGTATTTTCAACTCGCTAAACTCGGCACCTTTACCATCACCGCCGGCAATTAGAATGATATTCCCAGTAATCATGGTAGCAATACTATTAATCGCAGCGACGGCTGAACCAACATTAGTGGCCTTAGAATCATTAATCCATAAAACATTATTGGCATGCGCCACTTTTTCACAACGATGAGGTAAACCTTGAAATTTTTTAGCCGCCTTGAGCATAGCAGCTTGAGGTAACTTTATTGCCGAGCCTAAAGCAAATGCGGCTAACACATTTGCAATTTGATGCGCCCCCGTAACGTTAAGTTCATCACGCTCACACCAACGAACATTCCCTGGGCCATAAAGCACATTTTCTTCAAAATAAAAATCAGCCGATCGTGTTACTGAGAATGTTATTTGTTTTTCTGTTTCTGCTCTAGAATTCCAAGCTATGGGATCATCAATATTCAACACAGCCACTTCAGCATGCTGATAAATCGTTTTTTTTGTATCGATATATTGCTGGTAACTTTCATAACGATCTAAATGATCTGGGCTTACATTCAAGTTCACAGCAGCAGTAGCGTGCAAACTACCTATTGTTTCCAATTGAAAACTGGATAATTCCAGAACATATAAATCAAAATCATCATCAAGTAAATCTAAAACTGGTGTACCCACATTTCCACACACGGCAACCTTAATCTCAGAAGCTTTTGCCATGTCTCCTACCAAATGGGTAACACTTGTTTTACCATTAGAGCCTGTGATAGCTATAATGGGCGCATTAACTTCACGTAAAAATAATTCCACATCACCGACAACTTCCACCCCAGCAGCAACCGCTGCCACGACTGCGGGCAAACGGCAATCTAAACCTGGACTAACAATAAGCTGCTTAGCCTGTAACAACATTTCTACATTCAACTCTCCACAAAACACTAAGACATTCGGAAATTTTTTCTGAAATACTGATAAGTTAGATGGATTAGTTCGTGTGTCACAAACAGTAAATGGGATTTTTTGACGATCAAGGTAACTGGCCACACTTAAACCTGTAGCGCCTATCCCAATGATTATAGTTTCAACTGCCGTTCGCTTCATTACTTTCTATCGTGAATCAATGTTAAATTCTAGCCTCGTGAAATAATGGTATTTTTTTAACGTACTTTTAACGTTGCTAAACCTATCAGCACTAAGATTAGAGTAATGATCCAAAATCGAACAATAATTCTTGGCTCCGGCCAACCTTTTAATTCAAAATGATGATGCATCGGCGCCATTTTAAAAATACGCTTACAACCTCGCAACTTAAAGGATCCGACTTGCAAAATAACGGAGACAGCTTCCATAACGAAAACCCCGCTCATTATAAAAAATACAATTTCTTGCCGAACAATAACAGCCATCACACCGAGAGCGGCTCCTAGCGCGAGCGAACCTATGTCACCCATAAAAACCATAGCAGGATAAGCGTTAAACCATAGAAAACCAAAACCGGCACCGACAATCGCGCCAACAAAAATGACAATTTCACCTGCGCCCGCAATATGCGGAATAAATAAATAATTAGCAAATACTTCATTACCCGTTAGGTAGGCAAAGATACCCAATGCACCAGCAATAAGTGTCGTCGGCATAATTGCCAACCCATCTAAACCATCGGTTAAATTCACCGCATTAGTCGACCCCATAATGACAAAATAACTTAACACTATATATCCCCAACCCATGTTGACGAAAACATCTTTAACAAACGGTATAACTAACTGAGTTTGATGATCTTGATGTGTGCAGTGGTATAAAAATACTGAGGCACCAATTGCAATAATTGACTGTAAACCATATTTTACTTTAGCTGATAAGCCCCGCTTACCTTTGCCCGTTAACTTGCAGTAATCATCATATGCACCGATCCCCGCAAAACCGAAAGTCACTAATAATAAAGTCCATATATAAACGTTGCTTAAATCAGCCCATAGAAGTGTAGTAACCCCAATCGCAATTAGAATTAAAGAACCACCCATTGTTGGGGTGCCATTTTTAATTTTATGATTTTCTAGCTGTTCTAAGTCACGTACTTTCTCACCGATTTTTTTCTCGGTAAGCATGCGGATTAGTTTAGGGCCAATCAGCCAAGAAATAATGAGCGCCGTGGCAACACTTAACATACCGCGCATAGTTAGATATTGAAATACCCTGAATTCTGGGTGATATTGCATTAACCATTGTGTTAACCAGTACAGCATTTTTGTTCCTTATACATTATTTTTTCAACCCTATCACAATCTTATCCATACTCATACCGAACGAGCCTTTTACCACGAGAATAGTATCCTCATCTAATAAAGGCATCACAGTTGCAATTAAAGCCTCATGAGTCATAAAATGTTTAGCCTCAGCACCAAACCCCTCTGCCATGGATTTAGCTTGTTCACCCAGAGCGAAGAAATGATCGATGTGTAAACTCTTAGCATATTCACCAACTTGACGATGCGCTGCTGGGCCAGCCACTCCCATCTCGAGCATATCGCCTAAGATAGCAATTGTTTTACCTGCTTGCTCATGAAGCATATCCAGCACAGCATTGGCAGAGCGCACATTAGAATTATAACTGTCGTCGATTAACACCGCACCATTTTTAGCCGCCATCTTAATCATTCGACCTGATACCACAGGCACATCAGCCAAACCAAGTTGAATCACCTCGAGTGATACACCAACGGCTAAACACGCAGCAGCAGCAGCCAATGCATTGACAACGTTGTGTCGCCCTAATGACGATAACTGAATCGCAATATTGCCTTGCGGCGTTACTAAATCAAAACGATATTGCATATTGCTATTGGCTTGTAAATTCGTTGCGCGCACATTGGCTTGTTCACTCAAGCCAAAACTTATTAATTTTTTATCACTCAGCATTTGTTGCCATTGAGGAAAGTAGGTATCATCTGCACAAACTATCGCCGTGCCATCTTTTGACAATGTGCGGAAAATTTCACTTTTTTCTTTGAAGACACCGTCAATACTGTCAAATCCGATCCCCTCACTAACTTCTAAATGTACCGGTGCAACGTTCGTAATAATAGACACATTTGGTTGTACAATTTCAGTTAAATATTTTATCTCACCTGGACGGTCAGCACCCATTTCAATCACGGCAAACTGGTCATGAGCACTTAAACGAAATAAGGTTATCGGCACGCCCCACTGATTATTCTTATTGCCTTTTGGTACCAGAGTTGCACTAACTTGATTTAAAATTGCGCCCGTCATTTGTGTGGTGGTTGTTTTACCACAGCTTCCGGTAATGCCTATAAAAGGAATATTCACTTGCTCACGCCAAAATTTAGCTATCTGCCCCATAGCTAAGGTCGTATCTGGAACTACGATATGGGGGATATCGATGTCGGTGGCACAACTAACAACGGCAGCAACCGCTCCAGCCTCTTTGGCATCCGCTATGAATTGATGACCATCGAAAGTAGCACCTTTAATCGCTATAAATAAATTGTTCGCTGAGATATCGCGAGTATTGATACTCACTCCATGAAATCTAACATCAGCCCCATGTAATTCGGCATTTAATACATTAGCGATGTCTTTCAAAGAAACTTGAATCATGTTGTCTACGCTTAAATATTTCCAGAAAACCAATAATAACATAAAGCCTTAGTACCCAACAGATAATTGACAATATCCCATGGAGTACCGATAAGATGAAATATATGTCAAAATGTATAGTATGAACTTACAACTTTATATTAAGGAATTTAAATCATCGTCTCGTTTAGCTGGACCGATTATTATTTCACTCTTAGCTCAGATTGGCGTAGAAATCGTCGATACTATTATGATGGGGTATCTTGGCCCACAAGCACTCGCGGCTGGCGCACTCTCTATCGCGGTTTACTTTTTAATCCTTATTTTCTCTATTGGCTTACTTAGCTCAGTTAGTGTTTGTATTGCTCAAGCCCAAGGTGCGAAAAAATCGGCTCAAGAAACAACTGACTATTTTCAACAAGGACTTTATATTGCCCTTATTGTTAGCATCCCTTTTGCGCTAATGCAATGGCAGATTGCCAAACTATTTCCTATCTTAGGCCAAACAGTGGAGGTCTCTCACCTAGCCAATGAATATTTGCAAGGACTGTGCTTTGGCTTGCCGGCAATGATTGTGCTACTCATGTTACGTGAGTACACGGCAAGCTTAGGCAAACCAAAAGTTATCATGTTCATAACACTAATAGCCTTGCCCATTAATATCTTTTTAAACTATGCTTTTATTTTTGGTCGATTTGGTTTCTCGAAAATAGGGATGCATGGTATTGGTATTGGTATTGCCAGTAGCTTGGTACAAATTGCAATGTGTGCCAGTATTATTTGGTATTCGTTGCAGCAATCCACCCTAAGACAATATGCCCGCCACAAGCTTAAACATATTAACTGGAAAGTGATTAAACATTTATTACAAATAGGAGTACCTTTTGCTCTTTTATATTTATTTGAAGGTGATTTGTTTAGTGTTTCAGCTTTTCTTATGGGAAAAATTGGTAATTTATCTTTAGCAGCACATCAAATCACCATACAATGTGTCGATGTCTATTTTATGATCGTCATGGGTACTGCTGAAGCTACGGCCATACGCATAGCTCACTATACTGGTGCGAAAAATTTAATGAAAGTGAAACGTATAGCAAACGTTAATTTATTGCTGGGTATAATCACCGCCATTATTGCTTCTATTATATTTATTGGTTTTCCACGGCAACTGACCAATGTCTTTTTCTCTAACAATGATCCACAATTTATACCACTGCTAGCTTACACTCGTAGCTTCTTTGCAATTGCCGCCTGCTTTTTATTCTTTGATGCCATCCAGGTGATCACTAACAATATTTTACGCGGGATAAAAGATACATTGGTACCCATGTTATTTGGCATCGGTTCTTATTGGCTAGTCGGTATTGGTTGTGCCTATTTCTTTGCCTTCATACTAAAGTTACAGGGCAAAGGAATTTGGCTAGGCTTAGCTGTTGGGGTTACAGTTTCTGCCGTTATTCTTCAATTACGTTGGCGCTACAAACTGCAACGTTTAAAAAATCTCTAGCTTTTCAAACACCCTCCCACCATAAGATAACTAATCTATTTCGCAAAATAGATTAGTTAACATTCTCACACTTAATATTTGGTTAATTTTTATACAGTATAATTGTCGGAAAATAATAACTAAAAAGAAAAATAATGTATTCAATCCACGGATTTTGCGCTCTAGCGGCGCATCAAGTACAACAAGAAACCATCCAGCGACATGCTTGTGCAATAGCAATGTCTGGTCAAACTATAGCTATCAGCCCTGAAATACTGAAAACTTTCAGGCTCTGCCCAGCAAAATTACTATCTAAAGTCCATCAACACAAATCGAAAATATTAGAGCAGTGCCAGGATGATTTGAAAAGGTTTCAAATGTTTATTGATGGAGCCGCTTTTACAGCTAAAGAAGCATATGCTTGGATCTCTAAAGGCCTTAAGCCCGATAGGCATAATTTCTCCACAGGATATAGCACACAACATCTGGCCATTTTAGCCGCATTACTTGCTCAAGGTTTTTTAAACCCATTCTACAAAATTGAGGTCGATCTTAAACACTATTTAAAAGGGAAGGGAATAGCCATTAAATCGCCCGGCTCTAGCAACCCGCCTAGAGATTTTCAGTTAAAAAAAGTTGCTGATGGCTTTCACTTGAACTCTCGTTGGCGTTGTACTATTTTAGTTAATATGGACACGGGATGTCAGATAGAGAAAACGAGTCCATTTTTTATTTTAAAAGCCACTATTAAAATTCCAAACAATCTTCGAGAAATGAGGCTAGAGCAGAGCCAAATTAGCATTATCAAACCTGACTCAAACTTAAACGTGCTAGATAGAAGGGCTCAGAACATTTTTGATTTCAGTTTTTGGCCAATAATAAAAAATTTTAGGTACCAAAATGATCTTTCAGATTATCAACTAACCTTCTATGAAGACTAGTTATTAAAACCAACTTTTCACGATTAGAAACGTTATCTCTCTAATAATTTTTCAGCTTGCTCAACATCACTAAAGTGCATTCGTTCTTCACCGATAAGTTGATACGTCTCATGACCTTTTCCTGCAATAAGAATAATATCATGCTCAGCGGCATTTTCTATTGCTTGCTTAATTGCCATAGCCCGATCAGGCTCAATGACAACATTCTTTGGGTTTTTTAAACCCGCTAAAATATCAGCGATAATATCTTCTGATTTTTCTAGACGCGGATTATCGTCAGTAATAATCACATTATCAGCCAGTATTTCAGCAACACGACCCATCGTCGGTCGTTTGTCCTTATCACGCGTACCACCACAACCAAATACACACCACAGCTTACCGTCAGAATTTTCTTTTAAAACAGTTAATACGTTTTCTAGTGCATCTGGAGTATGTGCATAATCGACTATCACTAACGGTTTATGATCAAAATGAATTGACTGCATACGACCAGGGACAACCGGTAAGTTTTTTAAACATTCTAATACATCATCTAAATGCACACCCATCGAACACATTGTCGTCAGTACTGCTAATAAATTACTTAAATTAAAACGTCCTACTTGTGGGCTTTCCAACCGACCTATCCCCCAAGGTGTATGTACCCTTGCGTTAATCCCTTGACGCGTAAGTTTTATATCGTGTGCACTAACCATTGGCATCATGCCCACACTTTCTTTTATTGGGGCACAACCATAACCGTAAACGTATTGGTTACCCCATAAATCTTGTAATAACTCTCGACCATACGGATCATCAGCATTCACAACCGCACAATCTAAATTATAATCTTTAAACAACCGTTTTTTGGCTTGCCAATAGTTCAGCATAGTGTGGTGATAATCTAAATGATCGTGTGATAAATTGGTAAATACCGCGTTACTAAACTCAATACCTGCCACCCGACCTTGAGACAAAGCATGCGATGAAACCTCCATCGACACATAGCACGCACCAGCTTTGTGCATTTCAGCTAATAATTTCTGCACGGTTATCGGGTCTGCCGTTGTTAAACCTGTATCAGCTATTGATTCACCATAAATACCACATCCGATAGTACCCATAAAACCAGTTTTTTGACCAAGCATAGAATAAGCTGCAGCTAAATAATAAGCGCAAGATGTTTTACCATTCGTGCCAGTAATACCAACCACCTCCATATGTTTTGATGGATTGTTGTAATATTCGCCAGCAATTGCACTGCAGTGAAATGCTAAATTTTCTAAAGTAAGTACTGGAATTTTTTGCCCAAAAGGCCCTTCTCTTTCCAACGTTTCTGAAATACCTAAACTGGCCTCAGCTAAAACAGCTGCAGCACCTTTTTCAATGGCTTCATTAATGTATTTTCGGCCATCGGAATTAACGCCCGGATATGCAAAGAAAAGATCACCCAGCTGAAGTGTCTGCGTATTCAAAGAAAGACCCGTGATAATTGTGTCCGCCTGTTCCGACACGACCAAAAATGATTCAAGCAACTTGCTAAGAGATATTTCGTTTTCTATTGTGTTATTTTGCATCTTTTATAATCTCGATTCTAGTCAACTCTTCACCTCAGAAGGAAGAAAGCTTACTCTATGTTCTATGGTTGTGCTTGCCCTAAATGATCCGGTGGGATATCTAAAATACGCAATACACCGCTCATAATTTTAGCAAAAACTGGACCTGCCGTGTAGCCCGCATAATATTGTTTACCTTGTGGGTCATGCATAAAGACAACCACAACGATTTGTGGGTTACTCGCTGGTGCAACGCCCGCAAAAACAGCATTGTGATGATATTTTTCATAACCATGTGGACCAACAATACGTGAAGTTCCTGTTTTACCAGCCACCCAATAACTTGGCACTCTGGCTAAAGGTGCTGTGCCACCTGGCTCAACCACGGTTTCTAACATATTTAAGACTGAACGTGCGGTGGTAGGTTTCATAACCTGAATACCCTGGGGAGTTTTAACACGCTTCAAAAATGTCACAGGGACATCAACCCCACAATTAGCCAATGTGCCATAAAGGTGCGCTAATTGTAATGGGGTCACGGCTAAACCATAACCAAATGACATCGTTGCCAATGTAAATGGCGCCCATCTTGGATGCATCGGAAGCAAGCCTGCACTTTCACCAGGAAAACCACTGGCCGTGACTTGTCCTAAGCCGAGCTTATGTAACAAGTTCCATAAACTATCTGGCGGTAATGACAAAATGATTTTACTAACACCAACGTTACTAGAGATTTGCAATACTTTAGTGACGGTTAACTTACCCTTGAAATGCTCATCACGTACAATGTTACGCCCAAGCTTTAAAAAACCAGGACTAGTATCAATGATGGTGTCTGGATTATATTGTCCACTGTTCAAGCCTAAAGCGACGGCAAATGGTTTTATGGTGGAACCAGGTTCAAAAGTATCCGTTACAGCACGATTCCGAAAACGGCCATCATGAATACTAGGCCGATTATTCGGATTGTACGTGGGGAAATTGACCATCGCTAGAATTTCACCAGTATGCACATTCATCACTACAGCAGAGGTCGCTTTGACTTTGTATTTGCTAACACCTTGTTGCAAAGCACGATAAGCCAAGTATTGAATTCGCCTATCAATACTTAAAACCAAATCGGCTCCAGGTTTAGGTTGACGAATTTGCTCTACTTCAGCAACAACATTACCAAGTCGATCTTTAATAACTTGTTTTAATCCAGGGATACCTTGCAATTGCTTATCATAGGCAAGCTCCAAACCTTCTTGCCCATGATCATCAATATTGGTTAAACCTACCACGTGAGCGGCAACTTGTCCTTCTGGATAATAACGACGAAATTCGCGCTTTAAAAAGATGCCTTGAATATTTAATGCTGTAATATTAGCGGCCTCACTTGGTGTAAGTTGACGCTTTAAATAAACGAATTCTCTTTTTTTATAACCTAAACGTCGTGTTAACGTAGCATAAGATATATCTAATAACTTAGCCAGTTTAGTCAATGTATGAGGTGAAAGTTTTTTTACCGATTGCGGATCTGCCCACGCGGCATCAACAGGTGTACTAATAGCTAACGGGTTACCTAATCGATCAGTAATCATACCGCGATAAGCTTGGGTTTTGACCACACGTAACATACGCGCATTACCTTGACCGACTAAAAACTTACGTTTAAGAACCATAAGATCGAGCATGCGCCACGCGAGTGCTAAACCTGCTATCAAAAGAATAATTAAGATTATGCGAAAACGCCAGGTGTAATAATCAACCTTTGGTTTTTGTTTCACTCTTTCACCATAACAATATCTTTTGCCGCTGGCATTTGCATATTAAGCTTGTCTGTTGCAATACGCTCGATACGTGCTTGCATAGCAAACGTACTTTGCTCCAATAATAATTGACCCCAAGTCGTTTGAATATTATTTGAGTTATTTGTTAACGTTTGGCTTTTAATGAAAAGTTAAC
>JAWUYR010000049.1:0-21596 GCA_034110705.1 Gammaproteobacteria bacterium
GAGCATTATTTGAGAAGCACGCCCTAATTGGCTCAATCAGTCGACGAGGGAACTGTTGGGATAATGCCATTAGTGAAAGTTTTTTTCATACATTGAAGGTGGAGCTTGTTCATCAACAGGTTTGTTCAACTCGATTGATAGCAAAACAAAGCTTGTTTCAGTATATCGAAGGGCATTATAATCACAAACGAAGGCATTCATCGATTGGATACCAATCACCCAGTCATTTTGAGATGGCTGCGTGAGTTCGTAGAAGTGAGTGTCTACGGAAATGGGGGAAGATTAAATATCGAATTATCTCTGTCTAATAAAACTCATAATATTACCTTATTAGCCAACGGTATCACCCTAGGTATCTTATTCCGTAATCTAATCGATAATGCAATTCGCTATACACCAGATGATGGTAATGTTCGTGTAAGCTTGTTTGATGATGCACAAACCGTGACCATACGCGTTTCTGATAATGGTCCAGGTATTCCTCCGAAATTAAGAGCTAGAGTTTTTGAGCGATTCTTCCGTGTCTTAGGTAATAAAGCACAAGGGAGTGGTCTTGGCTTAGCTATTGTGCAACAAATCGCAACATTACATAATGCCCAAGTTAAGCTAGGTTCACCCAATCGTGGTACAGGCTTACAAGTCGATGTGGTTTTTCCTAAATGGGATGCTGAATAGTCTGTAGTTTTAATCCCACTTATATTCCTAAGCCACCATTAACGCGTATAATTTGACCCGTTATATAACCATTGTTAATTAGTAAATCGACAGTTTGATTGATATCTTCAAATGTTCCATTACGCTTAACCGAAGTGAATTTAGCTGTCTCCTCAAACATTTTTTTCGTTTTTTCCCCTTTAGACGCTTCATCAGTTTCGTTAATAAAAGCATTCTGGATATCGGTTGGGATAACACCCGGGGCAATCGCATTAACTCTAATTTTAGAGGCAAAGCTTCTAGAAAACCCTTTAGTAATCGTTTCAACTCCTGCCTTGCTGGATGAATAGGCTAAAAACTCATAGAATTTTGGTTTACCAAGACTTGAACCTGACTTGACGGCAACCGAACTAAAATTAATAATGCTGGGGTCGGTGCCTTTTTCTAACAATACTTGGCAAGCAATCGAAAGATTAACCACTGAGAAAAGATTAATCGCAAATGTTGTTTGCCAGTCTTGCCAAGCAATATTATCTTGATCCCGAGCTTGTGGTAATACACCAGCATTATTGATGAGAACATCCAGTTTATCCGTAACTCGGGCAACCTGTTCATGGATTTCGATGTAACCCGCCTCTTCACTTAAATCAGCTTGAATAATATCAACGGTTGCACCCTTGGCTATCGCTTCTTCAGCCGTTGCTTCAACGGCTATTTTGTCCTGATTGTAATGTAAAAACAAATGATTATTGGGTGCTAAGTGTAGAGCAATGTGCTTACCAATACCTCTGCTAGAGCCTGTAATTAAAATATTCTTACTCATGGATAATCCTTTTAGTGATCGTCTAGATGTTCATTCAAAAAAAACTTTAGTTTTTTGGGGATAATTTTAATCGAGTTAGAGCCACGTGTAATTTTAGCAATACTAACCTTAAGTCTTTTGCTTATATCACGCTGGCTCTCATCACCCTGAAGCAATGCTTTTGTGAGCAAGGCCCGGGTGGCAAGCTGTTTGCGCTCTTCATCGGTTAGCATGTAACCTAATAGCTCATTAAGCTCATTAAGTCCCGCAGCCTCTTTGAATAAAGTTAAAACTGATTGCCAGCCATCGTATTCATTATGTGGCATCTTTAATTTCCTTCAAACACCGGTGGTACTTTTTTAAGAAAGCTTTCTACACCCCGACGAAAATCTTGGCTAATCGTACTTTCAGTAAAGGCACGCATTTCATCAGAAAGCTGATCTTCTAAATTATTAGACCACGTATTATTAAGTAATTCTTTGCTACGAGCAAAAGCAAGTGTTGGTCCATTAGCTAATTGATACATGATTTTACTGGTGGTCTTATCCAGCTCATCATCAGCAACAACCCAATTTAGCAGAGTATAATCAAGAGCCTGATCAGCAGAAATGATCTCTGGCATGAACATCATTTGTGTTGCAATACGCTGCCCCACTATCCGTGGTAAAAAATAACTAGCGCCGCCATCAGGTGTTAAACCAATGCCCGCATACGCTAGTGTTAGTTGTGTGCTTTTAGCAGCAATAGCTAAGTCACATGCCATTAAGAAACTTAAACCGATACCGGCCACTGAGCCATGCACAGAGGCCAAAATAGGTTTCCGCAAAGAACGCATAGTGCCGATAAGCGTATTCATAACTTCCATTGTATCTGGTATATTGGCTGGCATCTCGTCGAGTTTTTCTGCAAAAAAACGAATATCACCGCCGACGCAAAACACATTTCCATCGCCACGTAATAACACAGCACGTACATCATTATTATTTTCAATTTCTGTAAATACTTGTAATAGTTCAGTTCCCATTTCAGGGTTGAAGGCATTCATGGCCTCTTTACGTGTTAGAGTAATAATGGCCATACTATCATTAATATCAATTTTTATAGTGTTATACATTGTGCTTTGCCCTATAGTTTTTCTAAAATAATACAGCCCATGGAATAACCTGCTCCGAATGAGCAAAGTACACCATACTCACCGGGATTGAAACCCTTATGGTGACGATGAAAAGCAATTATAGAACCTGCACCAGCAGTATTAGCAAATTCATCTAATACGGTCGGTGCTTGCTCTTCTGTGTAATCTTTGCCGATTAAGTGTTCGGCAATAATGCGATTCATATTAGCATTAGCTTGGTGCAGCCAATAGCGTTTAACTTCTGAAGTTTTCAATCCATTTTCACCTAACAAGTTACTGATGAACTTAATCACCATAGGCGTCACTTCCTTAAATACTTTACGGCCTTGCTGGAAAAAAACTTTGTCTTTAGCATACATTGTATCTGGACTACAGCGATCAAATGCACTACGGTTGTTTCGAATATTATTTGAATAATCGGTCGCAATTTCACTGTCGATAACCTTAAACATATTATCTGACTGGCAAGTTTCAGCAAGTTCAACGACCACGGCAGTATCAGCCTCACCAAAAATGAAATGTGAATCACGATCTTTAAAGCTCATTTGCCCAATACTTATTTCAGGTGTAATAACTAAAATAGCTTTAGCACGCCCAGCTTTAATACTATCAATAGCAGCGCTTAAACCAAAGGTAGCTGAAGAACACGCTGCGCCCATATCGTAAGCAAAGCCTTTAACACCCAATGCATCTTGAATTTCAATGGCTACTGAAGGGTAATCTCTTTGCTTATGAGTACAAGAAACAATAATGCCATCAATATCGGCAGCTGTTTTGTTAGCGTTTTTTAAAGCTTGTTTTGCGGCAAGAACACCCGCTTCGGCTTGAATACAAAGTTCATCGTCAGCCCGCTCAGTATAGTAAGGCCACATTTTCTTTGGGTCTAAAATATCTTGTTTGCTACGAGTATATCGATTTTTAATGCCTGAAGCTTTAACAATGAATTCAGCGCTTGAAGGTTTTAAAGCCTCTATCTCACCTTTTTCAATTGCATCACGATTTTCTTCATTAAAGGTTTCAACATAAGTATTGAAACTCATCACTAATTCATCATTACTAATTGAATCTTCAGGGTGATACAACCCTGTTCCACTAATTACTACATCAACCATTTTCAGCTCCTAAATTAGAATACATTGATTTATTTTCAACTAAACGCATCCAGCCTTTTATCACGCGATAAATTTGCCAAATCCAAACGATAAACATTATGAAATAACCGACTATAAAAATATAAAGTGCAACACCGATAATCCACCACAACAAGCCAAACCAGAATGTTCTAATTTGCCAGCGAAAATGTGATTCTAACCAAGTACCGCGAGCATCATCTTGCTTAATGTAATTAATAATGACAGCAATCAGCATGGGGAATGCTGTGAACAAAGCAATTGCTTGCAAGATATAAACCACTAATACAACGTTATAACTTGATTTATTTAGTTGTTTCATTTGTTATCTCCCTATTTAAATAATAATGATTAAATAATAATGATTTTATCATTTTATTAAGATGCTTTATAAGTTGACTGCAGGTAATCAAATACAGTGCGAATGCCCATTGCCTCACCACCTACTGGGTGTGCTGGTCGAGAGCTTGTGTTCCAGGCCATAATATCAAAGTGCAACCAGGCTGTAGTGTTGCCAATAAATTCTTGTAAAAATAGAGCCGCTATACTTGCCCCCGCATAAGAATGATTAGCACAATTAACTAAATCAGCATGAGCCGTTTCTAATGATTTTCGATACGCTTTAAACAAAGGTAGTTGCCAACAAGGATCCTCGATGCTCAGGCTAGCCTGATTAATCTTAGCGGCCAAAGGGGCTGCATTACTAAAAAAAGCGGCAATTTCAGTACCAACAGCGACTCTAGCAGCGCCCGTTAACGTTGCAAAATCAATTAATAAATCTGGCTTATTTTCACTCGCATAGCTTAGAGCATCGGCTAAAATCAAACGTCCCTCAGCATCCGTATTATCGACCTCAACAGTCATTCCATTTCGCATGGTAATAATATCACCTGGACGAAATGCATCACCTGAAATAGCGTTATCAACAGCAGGAATGATTAAATGCAGCCGTATCGGTAACTCTGTAGCCATAACAAGTTTGCTTAATCCAATAAGGTTGGCGGCACCACCCATATCTTTTTTCATCAGTCGCATGCTATTGCCAGGTTTAATATTTAAACCACCAGTATCATAACAAACACCTTTGCCAACTAGTGTCACTAAAGGATTTTGTTTATCTCCCCAGACAAGTTCTAGTAAGCGTGGTGGATGGACACTTGCGCGCCCCACAGAATGAATTGCCGGGAAATTGTTGTCTAACAATCCTTGGCCGATAGTTTCCTTAAATTCAGCTTGATACTCATTGGCTAAGGATTTAATAGTCTCACTTAAGTGCTGTGGCATCATATCTTGCGGCGGGGTGTTAATTAGATCACGAGTTAAATACACAGCAGAAGTAACACTAATATTTTCATGCTCACTGCTTGGCAGTAATAATTTAGCCGGTTGACGGTGGCTCTTTTTATACTGTGTATATTGATAAGCACCTAGCCCCCACCCAAGTGTGATAAGTGGATCACTTTGTTCTGATTTAAGCACATAGTGGCCTTCTGGTAATTGCCAAGGTAATGTTGCAACCCATTCTAGTGCCGGGCTATTCGCATCAAATAACTTAAGAGCTTTCTGTAAACGTCCTTTTTCATCGGCTAATAAAAATAAGGTTGTAACCTTATTAATGGCTTGTTGTTGTTCTACCCAGTTATGCACAAATTCTGTTTCATGCTCTAGCCATTCAGCCAGTTTAGTTTTATCGACTAAATAAATCGGGAAGCACTCAGCCTCCGTTTGTTCCGTTAAATAACAAGCTAACATGCGTGATTCCTCGATTTCATTTTAATGATGTAATTCTTTTTGTAATTCAGCAACTGATTTTGCTAAAGCAGGATTAATACGTATCTTGCTACCAGTAAGTCGATTTATTTGTGCCGCAATAAAAATGCCACGAATAGTTTTTTTACCATTATTTTTTTCCATATCTTGCTCAATAACTAAAACAAAATAAGACTGTAGTTTCTTTAACGTTGCGATAACATGGCCAACTTTAGCATGCTTTAATTTCTTAACATTAATCGCATGGACTTCCTCAATTGGCGTCATAACCGAATATACCAATACCTCATCGCGCGAAACACGACGAGTTTCCATGGCCTTAATAGGATGCTCACTCAGGATTTCTTTTAAGCTTAGCACTCCGACCAATTGCTCATTTTTATCTTGGACTAAGATGAAATCCATGTTTTCCCGCTGCATCATCTCGCGCGCGTCCATCATTAGTGCATCTTTATTCATAGTTAATGGCTTCATCTTCTTGAAATCTAGCAAGACATCAGTGGCCGAATCATCTATATGCACAATTTGTGGTAAGTCGATATATTTTGCGACACACTCAGTGGATGTAATGTGCTCGATGGGTAAAGTTGAGAAATCAGTGGTCATTGAGAATCCTTTTAACTCATTGATAATAAAGTAAATACACAAAATACTGGCCCCGTGTAACCAAGTACGATTCTACCCCATTTTATATTATTTCGCTATGATTCTTTAGCGCTTGAATTATGCTTAGCTCACCCCAATATGAGGTATATGAATTAAACAAATGAGGTTAAAAATGTCCGTTACCGCAAACAAAGAAAAGCATGGTTTTCAAACTGAAGTAAAGCAGCTACTTAATTTAATGATTAACTCTTTATATAGTAATAAAGAGATATTTGTCCGCGAATTGGTCTCCAATGCCGCCGATGCTAGCGATAAGCTACGCTTTGCTGCCCTAGCCCGCCCCGAACTTTATGGTGATAATAGCGATTTATCTGTGATCATTACCACTGACAGTAAAGCTAAAACTATTAGTATCAAAGATAATGGAATTGGAATGAGTCGCGGTGAGGTTATCGATCATTTAGGAACGATTGCAAAATCAGGTAGTCGTGAGTTTTTAGAAGCCTTAAGTGGTGATCAAGCCAAAGAGCGCGAATTAATTGGTCAATTTGGCGTCGGGTTTTACTCGTCTTTCGTTGTTGCCGACAAAGTTGAAGTTAGAACAAGAAGTGCTGAATTACCTGCAAATGAAGCGGTAAGTTGGGTATCGACTGGTGATGGTGAATACGAAGTTGAAACAATTGAAAAAGCCGACCGCGGAACAGAAATCATTCTACATATCAAAAAAGATCAAAAAGAATTTTTAGAAGATACGCGCTTACGTCATATTATCACTAAATATTGTGACCATATTAACTTACCTGTGATGATGGAGAAAGTTGAAGCACCGGCTGAAGATGATAAAGAAAAATCAAAAGCAACGGAAAAAGAATTTGAAGCCGTCAATAAAGCAACTGCACTTTGGACTTTACCGAAAAAAGACATTAAAGCTGATGAGTATAAAGAATTTTATAAATATATCTCTCATGATTTCAGCGACCCTGCCGCTTGGAGCCATAACCGAGTCGAAGGTAAACAAGAATACACTAGCCTACTCTACTTACCAAGTCGAGCTCCTTTCGATTTATATGATCCCGAACAACAACATGGCTTAAAGCTTTATGTGCAAAAAGTATTTATTATGGACGATGCGGATCATTTCTTACCACGTTATTTACGCTTTATAAAAGGTGTTATTGATTCAAAAGATTTACCTTTAAATGTCTCGCGTGAAATTTTACAACATAGCGTATTAGTCGACAAAATTAAAACGGCAAGTGTGAAGCGTATTTTGAGTATGCTTGAGAAAGAGGCTAAAGGTGAGAATTATCAAGAGCTGTGGGATCAGTTAGGTAAAGTCTTAAAAGAAGGCCCTATTGAAGATGCCGATAACAAAAATAGAATTGCTAAATTACTTCGCTTTGCCAGCACGCATAATGACAGCGAGATACAAAGTGTTTCATTCGAAGATTACATTAGTCGCATGAAAGATGGCCAAGATAAAATCTACTTTATAACAGCAGATGCTTACCTAACCGCAAAACACAGCCCGCAATTAGAGGTGTTTGTTAAAAAAGGTATTGAAGTAATATTATTAAGCGATCCGGTTGATGAATGGCTAACTAGCCATTTAACTGAGTTCGATGGAAAACAACTACAATCTGTTGCCAAAGGTGATTTAGACTTAGATAAAATGGATGATAAAGAAACTAAGGAAACTAAAGAAAAACAAGCCGATGAATTTGCGAGTATGTTAAAACAGATTCAAGAGGTTTTACAGGAAAAAGTTAAAGAAGTTCGCTTAACCGATCGTTTAACAACCTCCCCTAGTTGTATTGTTAGTGATGAAAATGACATGGGGCTTCAAATGCAAAAAATGTTGCAAGCTTCTGGACATAGCATGCCAGCACCAAAACCTATTTTAGAATTGAATCCTGATCATAGCCTCATTAAAAGCCTGCATACGCAATCTGATGATGAAACATTCTCTGAATGGAGCCATGTCTTGTTGGATGAAGCTATCTTAGCTGATGGTGGTCACCTGGATGATCCGGCAGGCTTTGTACAGCGTTTAAATAAATTGTTAACAGAAGCCTAAATCCTACCTACTCCCTATTCTCTTCGCTTGTATGAGGATAGGGAGTAAATTTTACCCTCTTATTTTTTGTTTATACCTAGATTCTATATAGTCATTGTTTTAATTTTGGGACAAGACAGCCAACTTGAGTAGCCATCTGAGCTCTGGTATATGGGCGAATGGTCTCTTTTTATAAAATCTAAAGCGAAAGCTATATTAGCTTATCTTGGGATCACATAAAATAAAATCAAGAAAAAATGACAAATGCTACCACCCAAGACAAATAAGTGCCAAATAGCGTGGCCAAAACGCAATCTATCCCAGGCATAGAAAACAACACCCAGAGTGTAGCTTAAGCCTCCAGCAAATAGCCAAAATATGCCTCCGCCTGGTAGTGCATCATAAAGAGGTTTAATTGCAATAATAGCTAACCATCCCATACACACGTACGCTACAGTCGAAACAATTTCATACTTGCCCGTCGCAAACAACTTAAAGATTAAGCCTAAAATAGCAAAGCCCCAAATGACCCCAAACAAAGACCATCCCCAGCCACCATTTAAGACAACTAATACGATAGGTGTATATGAGCCGGCAATTAATAGATAGATGGATGAATGATCCATCACTTTAAAAAAATATTTTAAGCGTGGATTTGTCACAGCATGGTAAATAGCAGATGCTGAATACATTAGGATTAATGAAGTACCAAAAATAACACTACTAACGACTTTAAGTGAACTACTTTGCTCAGCGGCTAATACAGTTAAAATAACTAGGGCTGCGATACCCAGCAGTGCTCCTATGCCATGAGTTGCCGAATTGATAATTTCTTCAATTAGGGTTTGATTTTTGTGTGATTTGATTAGATATTTTTTCATACAGCATAATATGCTACCTTGCTCCCAAAAATCAACCCATACAAGACACTTAGGTCAAATTAAATAAGTTGTAATATAGCCATTTGAAATTAATATAAGTTTTAAGATTATGCCCCTTAAAAATAGTTAAAATTCTGCAATATCAATGAAACCTCTAATGCTAGACTTTAGGCAAAATTCTTGACAATAAACATGGCTTCTATATAATTCTCCTATTGCGCTGATTTGAGATACAGCTTGCGGGCGCATAATAAAACCAGCTAAAGCGGAGAAGAAGTCACTCCAGCTTAGCTGTGGTGATTTTTTTTGCATGTAAGATAGCGATTATGATAGAAATTAATAACGTACGTAAAGTTTATGGAGCCGATACAGAATCGGTACTTGGCCTAGATAATATTAACCTAAATGTTAAAAAAGGTGATATCTATGGTGTTATCGGCAAAAGTGGTGCTGGCAAAAGTACACTAATACGTTGTATCAATTTACTTGAAAAACCAACCTCTGGTTCAATCAAGATTTCTGGTGTGGAGATTACACACCTGCAGGGGAAAGCACTGCGCGCCGAACGGCGAAAAATTGGCATGATTTTCCAGCATTTCAATTTGCTTAGCTCAAAAACAGTATTTGAAAATATCGCCCTACCTTTAAAATTAGCCAAAGCAAAAAAAGCTTTCATAGAAAACAAAGTCACGGCATTATTAGCTCTGACAGGTCTAACAGATAAACGTAATGTTTATCCTTCGAATTTAAGTGGTGGTCAAAAACAACGTGTTGCAATTGCTCGTGCCTTAGCCAATGACCCAGAAGTATTGTTGTGTGACGAAGCCACTTCGGCGCTTGATCCAGAAACCACAAAGAACATTCTGGACTTACTCTTAGACATTAATCAAAAACTAGACTTAACCGTACTCATTATCACTCATGAAATGAATGTTATTAAAGATATATGTGATCACGTTGCGGTATTGGATAATGGAAAAGTAGTCGAGCAAGGTGATGTGCTACGTGTTTTCACGCAACCCATTCAAGCGATCACGCGCAGTTTAATTCGGACTGCTATGCGTACTGATTTACCACAAACTATCACTGACATTTTAAAAGTAAGCCGCGAACCAGATCATCATCCTCTACTACGCTTTACCTATATCGGCAATAAAGCAGCAAAACCTTTTCTTTTCAAATTAGGTGGTGAGTTAAAAATTGAGTTCAACATTTTACAAGCAAACCTTGAGTTAATCCAAAATAATACAATCGGTTTAATGCTCGTTCAAGCCATCGCAAATGATGACGAAATTTTTAAAATACTATCATACGGTCAAGATAATGGCTTAAACATTGAGGTGCTAGGATATGTCCATCAACATAATGGCTGATTTGTTAGGCAGTGCCTTATGGCAAACCCTTTATATGGTTTTAGTCTCGGGCATGATTTCAGCAGCCATAGGCATACCTTTAGGCATGATTTTATTTACTAGCAAGCCTGGCGGAATTTTAGAAAATCGCCTGTTAAATCTTATTTTAGGTACCATCACTAATATTGTTCGTTCAATTCCATTTATTATCTTATTAGTGGCTATTGTCCCCTTCACGCGTTTTATTGTGGGCACATCGATTGGTACAACTGCTGCCATGGTACCACTCGTTATAGGTGCGATACCCTTCATTGGACGCATAGTGGAAAATGCTTTAGCAGAAGTGCCATCAAGTCTAACAGAAGCCGCGCAATCAATGGGAGCTTCACCAGCACAAATCATGTGGAGATTTTTATTTCCAAAAGCTTTACCGGTCATTATTAATGGCTTAACCGTGACTTCAGTTGCTTTAGTCAGTTATTCCGCAATGGCAGGTGCCGTTGGCGGTGGTGGTTTAGGTGATTTAGGTATTCGATATGGTTATCAGCGCTTTGATATATCGATGATGATCGCTACCGTCGTGATATTGGTAGCAATGGTGCAAGTTTTACAATGGTGTGGTGATTTCGCCGCGAGAAAATTCGATAAACGATAAATGAGGTTATTATGAAAATTTTTAAACATATAATTATTTTAATTTGTTTGGTTTTAAGCATTAGTCTATTAGCTAGTTGTGGTAAAACAAAAGAAGCCGCAAATGTAGTTTCGGTTGGAATTATTGATGGACCTTTAACACCAACTTGGGAAGTAGCTCAAAAAATAGCACTAAAAAAATATGGCTTACATATTAAATTGGTTAAGTTCTCTGACTATACTCTTCCAAACGTAGCCTTAAATGATGGCGACATTGATGCTAACTCATTTCAACACATTCCTTTTTTGAATGATAAAATTAAGGCTCGCGGATTTAAATTGATTCCCATTGCCACAACATTTACTTTTCCAATCGCAATGTATTCAAAGAAGTTAACCTCATTAACTCAAATAAAATCTGGTTCTAAAATTGCCATTCCAAACGATCCAAGCAATGAGTCCAGAGCCTTATTATTACTACAAAAAGCCAATTTAATTACATTACGTAAAGGTGCTGGCGTTACAGCAACACCAATAGATATCATCAAAAATCCGAAAAATCTAAAGCTTATAG
The DNA here is from genome assembly GCA_034110705.1 of Gammaproteobacteria bacterium. Lineage (GTDB taxonomy): Bacteria > Pseudomonadota > Gammaproteobacteria > JABDGN01 > JABDGN01 > JAWUVP01. Next base: position 11,594 of record JAWUYR010000049.1, read on the forward strand.
AATTAGCGGCCGCTCAACTACCAAGAGTATTACAAGATGTTACCGCCGCGATTATTACCAATGATTACGCAGGACCTGCGGGACTAAATCCAAATAAGGCATTATTAGTAGAAAGTAAAGATTCACCTTATATGAACGTCATTGTGATACGTCCAGATGAGAAGAATAGTAAGAAAATTAAAGAAATGATTGCAGCTTTTCAAACACCAGCCGTTAAAGCTACGGCCTTGAAAGTTTCACATGGTGTTGCCATAGCAGGATTTTAATGGAAAATTAGGATTCAGGAATGCTCTTCTGAATCCTTTTCACTCAATCTTTGTGTTTTTCGATATACTCATTGATTTTCTTTTTTTCCCATTGCCGCCCCAATTTTTTGAAAGGCACAAACGTATGCGCTGCCTGATAGGCTATACCAATACCCCAAAACAATGATACCCAATAAAACCATAACAGATGTGGTGTACTCACTAAATTAATAATAATGAGCAGAATATTAATAATTATGTAAGCTACAAAATTAGTATAAAAACCTCTTAATGCGCTAACATGACATTGTGCATCACTTCGTAACTGATCATTATCGATCATAATGGTGTCCTTTTTATATTAAACAAATTATAAAAATTATCCGTTGTTATTCTCGCAATCTCATCGAGTGGTTCCTGGCGTAATTCAGCTATGAACTCAGCAACCTTGCTAACATACATTGGAAAATTAGGTTTGCCACGAAATGGTACAGGCGCTAAATAAGGTGAGTCAGTCTCAATTAACATTCGGTCTAATGGCACTTTACTTGCAACCTCTTGTATTTGTTGTGCATTTTTAAAGGTTACAATACCCGAAAAAGAGATATAAAAATTTAAATCGATTGCTTTTTTTGCCATATCCCAATCTTCTGTAAAACAATGCATAACACCACCGACTTGAGAAGCATTTTCACTACGTAAGATATCAACCGTATCTTGTTGCGCCTCTCGTGTATGAATAATAAGCGGTTTTTTTGTCTCAACTGCGGCAACAATATGATTGGCAAATGCTTGACGCTGATCATATGAATTTTCTTCGCTACGGAAATAATCAAGTCCCGTTTCACCAACCGCAACGATTTCTGGGTGTTGCTTAACAATATTAATAAGTTCGTTTGCGGAAACGATGTTAGCAATACTATCATTTGGATGTACGCCAACTGAAGCTGAGATGTTTTTATATTTTTGAGCCAGGGCTAATACTTGGGGAAAATTTTCTAAATCAATGGAAACACAAAGCATGTGCTCTATTTTTTCTTTCGTGCATGCGGTTAATACTTGATTTAGGTCGCCATCAAAAGGCTCTAAATTTAGCATGTTTAAATGACAGTGCGAATCAACAAACATTTTCTTATCCTTTTGTGGTATCTAGTTCGGCCAAAATGCTTTGAATCTGTTGATGAAAGCGACGGCCTTCTTCTTCTAATAGCTGGACACCAAAACCGTTACTCCAGTCACTAGCATCCTGTTCGCTGCTGAGCCAAACAATTTGCCCAATAATACGAAAAGGTTCAGTATAGTTTTCTAAATCAATCTTGAGGAAAATTTCCTCGCCAAGTTTATACTCAGATCCATGGTCCGCAATGAAGAGTCCGCCCCCTTTAATAAAAGGCATGTAAGAGTGAGCTAATAATTCTGCATTTAAAGTGAGATCTTTAATGTGCGGTTTGTTGATGTTTTCGGCCATAAAGTTGTTTTATCGTGATTAGTAAATCTTCCAACGCTAATTGTAGATTAATATTAGCTTGTTGGCGAATCAATTTTTGCATGCTCAAAATGGCTTGTTCCATTTTGTACCAGTTAGCAGCTGGATATTCCACAATCACATCATTTAATTGGATTATTAAGCCTGAATGAGCCACGTTATCGATGCCTGGAAGTTGTTTAAGGCGAACGCAATCTTGATAAAACTGCCGCAACCATTGCAATACTAGATTTACTGATATTTGACTCGCCATTGTTGCAAGTTTCTCAGCACAAGTCGTGCTGAAGAAAAGCTGCTGAAACTCTAGTATTGCACGACTAAATTCAGCGTAAGCATTTATCAAAGTAGTATTATTATGCCAACGTAAAACATTGAGTGGAACCTCCTCTTCTAAAGCAAGCCACGCCTTATTTTCAGCGCTAGGTGCTTGTTGTTCCAACCATGCTAAGCTTTTCTCACGAGCAGGAATCGCAAAGCTGATTTCTTGGCAGCGGCTTCGGATAGTAGGTAAAATTAATTGCGCATTTTCAGTTAATAAAATAAGTAACGTCTCTTTGGGTGGTTCTTCTAACGTTTTTAATAGCGAGTTACTCGCCGCGCGATTCATCTGTTCTGCTGGAGTCACGATGGCAACTTTATGGCGCCCTTGCTGTGCGCTTTGGATAAGCGCTTTACTTAGGCTTCTGATCATGTCAACTTTAATAGCTTTACCAGATTCTTCTGGCGTAATGTAATAAAAATCAGGATGCGTACCTGCCTTAAATAGCTGGCACCCCTGGCATTGATTGCATAAAGGCTTATTATTATTTTGGCAAAGTAAGGACTGCGCAATATAAAGTGCAAACTGAAGCTTACCCAACCCAGCGGGGCCTGTTAATAATAAAGCATGCGGAATAGTTTGAGTTTGAATACGAGAATAAAATTGCTCCCAAGGCTTCGTATGCCAAGGGAGCAGTTCTGCATCAGGAAGATTTTCCTGCATTACATATTAGCGATTAAAGCATCGCCGAATTGTGAACAACTAAGCAACTTAGCCCCTTCCATCAGACGTTCAAAGTCATAGGTGACTTCTTTTGAGCCAATAGTCGTTTCCATACTATTAATGATTAAATCGGCAGCTTCTAACCAACCCATATGACGCAACATCATTTCAGCAGACAAAATAAGTGAACCTGGGTTTACCTTATCTTGGCCCGCATATTTTGGCGCGGTACCATGAGTCGCTTCAAACAAAGCAATATCAGTACCTAGGTTAGCACCTGGTGCAATACCAATACCGCCAACTTGTGCAGCCAGAGCATCTGAAACATAGTCACCATTTAAATTCAAAGTCGCTATAACACTGTATTCCGCTGGGCGAAGTATAATTTGTTGTAGAAAGGCATCAGCAATCACATCTTTAATGATAATTTCTGTACCGGTTTTTGGGTTGGTCATTTTACACCAAGGTCCGCCGTCAATTTCTACCGCAGCAAATTCTCGTTGAGCTAACTCATAACCCCATTGCTTAAACGCACCCTCGGTAAATTTCATGATGTTACCTTTATGAACTAAAGTAACAGAATCACGGTCATTATCAATTGCATATTGAATAGCTTGACGCACTAAACGCTCAGTTCCCTCACGTGAAACAGGTTTAACACCAATGCCACACTCATTGGGAAAACGAATTTTACTAACGTTCATTTCATCTTGTAGAAATTTAATCACTTTTTTAGCATCATCTGAGCCAGCTTCCCATTCGATTCCGGCATAGATATCTTCAGAATTCTCTCTGAAAATAACCATATCAACTTTCCAAGGAGCTTTAACTGGACTAGGCGTACCTTTGAAATAACGCACTGGGCGCAAGCAAATAAAGAGATCCAGTATTTGACGTATAGCCACATTTAATGAGCGCATACCGCCGCCAACAGGAGTGGTTAAAGGACCTTTGATACCAATGTGATATTCACGCATGGCATCCAAAGTTTCAGTTGGAAGCCACTCATCGTTACCATAAACACTAACGGCTTTCTCGCCAGCATAAATTTCCATCCAGTTGATTTTCTTTTTATTACCATAAGCTTTGCTCACCGCAGCATCAACAACTTTACGCATCACAGGAGTGATATCAACGCCGATACCATCACCTTCTATAAAAGGTATAATTGGCGCATCACCGACAGTAACGCTACCATTTTGGTTAACAATGATTTTTTCGCCTTCAGTAGGCACAACAATGTGTTGGTAAGTCATAATGATAATCTCTCCAGAGCAAAATTTAAGTGGACGATTCTAGCATTAAATAGCTAAAATAAGTATGGGAAATGCTGGGTATTTTAACGAACCTTGGTAGTATTATTTCAAGGTGTATATCATATTTTTGTATATATCCATCAAGTGTTACTAGTAGTATGTTAAACTCGACGAAAATAATACAAAGGTCATAATAAAAAATGCCATTTCAGATTAAACAAAACTCCAAACTTGTTCTTAGCACTACACAAGCATGTATGAACCTAACGGGCTCAACTTGGGAACAATTAATGAGTTTTATTCTTACCACTGGGGCCTTCTCCTCCGTATTTTGGTTTGCTTATAATTGGACCCAAGATACTTTTTATTACGCCAGTGATGAACGTGAACATCCACCAGAAATGAATACCGAGTTCCAAGGAGCTGCTTTCATCATGATGATTGTCGCTTTAGGCATGGGCGTCTTTAACTTTATCATTACTAAGATGTACGATCACTGCTGTAAACCAATATCCTTAGAGCTAACTAAAGATAAAAGTTGCTATGGCACTTTTGTACATGTTTTTCAACAATTAAGAGATGTGTCATTGCTCTCTTTCGGCAGAGCCGCTGGCTTATGGTCAACGTTCGAGCAAGCTATGGCATTACAGGATAAAGATTTAAGAACCTCACCATTACGTTATGAATATGTTGCGATGGCTTGTGCCAGCCTAAGCTTCGTATTACTCATATATGAGACAATATTAGCTTTTCGTGGCACCAAAAAAGATGAGCGACAAGCATCAGAGCTTTGCGGCCTCATCGATACCTTTCAAACACTTCTTGGCAAAAGCATTTGTACAGCAGGCCCTTTATGGATGATTTTTGAGATGATTGCCGAGGTAATATTGCCATTGGTTTATCCTGGCGCTAAAATCTCATCATTTGATAGGCATGCAACTGCAATTGCGACACTCAGTCTATCTGGCTTTGAGGGGCTTCGAAATTATCAACACTATACATCTCATCCTGGTCTACAAAAACTTCTACAAAAACTTAGAAATTTTTGTAGGATGAAGAGAAGCCCCGGTGGTGGTCAAAGAATATTGAATAGCTATAAAATCATCTCTGAATAAATAGATTTATATATGAATACCCATCTAAATGAAAATTCTAAATTTTTTTACGCCATCAATCCGAAAAAAATAAATTAAGCTTATTCCCATGTAAACTCGTAACTTTCGAAATAACACTTTATAATGCAGTACAATGAATAGAAACAAACACAAAAAAGTTATTGTTGGTATGTCCGGAGGTGTTGATTCCTCTGTCAGTGCCCTGCTCCTAAAACAACAAGGCTACCAAGTGGAAGGTTTGTTTATGAAGAACTGGGAAGAAGATGATGACAGTGAACATTGCTCGGCCGAAATAGACGTTAATGATGCGCAAGCTGTTTGTGAAAAACTAGGCATAGTATTACATACGGTTAACTTCTCTGCCGAATACTGGGACAATGTTTTCGAGCATTTCCTGGCAGAGTTTCGTCTAGGCCGAACACCGAACCCCGATGTATTATGTAATAAAGAAATTAAATTCAAAGCTTTTTTAGACTATGCTCAGCAAGAGCTTGGTGCCGATTACATCGCGACGGGCCACTACGCTAGAAAACGTTTCAATAACCAACGATATGAACTGATCAAAGGTTTAGATAATACAAAAGACCAAACTTATTTTCTTTATTTATTAAATCAAAAACAACTCGCCCCTTCTCTTTTTCCGGTTGGAAAATTAGAAAAGTCAGAGGTGCGCGCCATTGCCAAAGAGCATGGTCTCATCACTTATAACAAGAAAGATAGTACAGGCATTTGTTTTATTGGTGAACGTAAATTTAAATCGTTCCTCAATGAATATCTACCCGCGAGTCCTGGTGAGATTAAAACACTTGAAGGTGAATGCATCGGTCGGCACGACGGCCTAATGTTTTATACTTATGGACAGCGCCAAGGGCTTGGTATCGGTGGCTTAAAAAACTATCCAGATGAACCTTGGTATGTCGTTGCTAAAGATTTACAACATAATATATTGACGGTAGTACAAGGCAAAAACCACCCTCTTTTGTTTAAGCCTAGTTTATTGTGCGACCAGTTACATTGGATAGCGGGTCTTGCTCCAGAACTCCCATTACATTGTCAGGCTAAAACACGCTACTTTCAAGATAATCATAATATTGATTGTGTGCTTGAAATGGAAAATGAAAACACAGCTAAGCTTATTTTTACTGAAGCACAACGCGCTGTAACGCCAGGACAAAGCGTCGTATTTTATCAAGGTGAGATTTGTTTAGGAGGCGGAATTATTCTCTAATGAAAAACTATCATGACATTACGCTTGCACTAGCAGGCATTGTTCAGGCTGTTTGTTTGGTGAATGATTTAGCAACTCATGGTCATTGTGACGAGGCTAGCTTTAATTCTTCTGTTGCCAGCATCTTTAAAATTGACAGCTCCAGTGTCGTGGATATTTATGGTACTACCCAAGGCCTTCATTATGGATTAGTCCAACTAGAGCGATTTTTAGGTTCTGGCGACAAACCTTTTCCAAAAATTTCAAGTCAATATTTTCTTGGCTTGCTCTTTTTGCAACAAAAACTCGTCAAAGATCAGGCTATTACTGAGCTCTTAAAAGAGCGAGTTCAGCAGGCTCGTCAGCATAGTCAGCTTTTAGAATCGTTCTCATCTGAAATCATTCAGCAGTTAGCAACGACCTATGCGGATACGATTGGCCAGTTTTCCCCACGAATTATCGTTAGAGGAAAAGAACATATTCTCAGCTCTGAAGATATTATTTTTAAAATCAGGGCATTGCTCCTATCTGGCATACGTGCCACTATTTTATGGCGTCAGCTCAATGGTAATCGTTGGCAGATTATCTTTACACGTAAGAGAATCTTAACGGCTTGCAAGCACTTCTTGTTAGATTAATTACCGATAACATTAGTCAAATTGGTTTTCACATTAAGATACTCTGTTATTATTTTCAAATCATGTGTATACTTGCGTCTCTCGTGTTTTAAGTATAGGAGAACTACTTACAGGGATTTTGAATGATAATAGCAAACCGAGAGATTATTCAAAGCTTTAAAAATAATAGGGGGAAATAAAATGAGTGAGAGTGAGAGTGAAAATAAAATAGAATTTACGATTTCTATCGTAACAAACCTTTGGCGCAGACTTTACAATCGTAATGCTCGTCAATTTGAATTAAGTGTTAGTGAGAGACGTGTCCTTGTCGCAGTTGACTTAATGCCAAATGTATCACAAAGCACTATCGCATTATATCTTGATATGGAACCACAAAATCTTTTACGCGTAATCGACCGACTAGAAGCTGGCGACTATCTTGAGCGTCGCTCTACTCCAGACGATCGTCGTGTTAAGACATTACACCTTTTAGCTGCAGGTAAAAAAATCATTAAGGACATTTATAAATTTGGTAACAAATTCCGTGAAGTCGCTTTCAGAGATATTCCAACTGATAAGCTTAAGCAAATGGAACTAACATTAAAAAATATTGAAGAAAATTTGTTAACCGCTAATTTCTAATTAGCCGATAACTCTGATTCAAGACACGCTTCGGCGTGTCTTTTTCGTTGTATCTGATCCTTATGTTATACTACTGACTTTTGCGAGCATCTTAACTATGGAACTTTCTCAACTTACGGCTATATCACCAATCGATGGGCGTTACTTACCTCAAACATCTAACCTACAGTCTTATTTTTCTGAATATGGCTTAATGAAATACCGCCTGCAAGTTGAGGTTGAGTGGTTTATTGCTTTAGCTAATCATGCCAGCATTCCAGAAGTCGCATCGCTATCAGATGTGCAAAAAGAATTTTTACACAACATTGTAAGCAACTTTAATTTAGACCAGGCTAAGCAAATTAAAGAAATTGAATCCATCACAAATCATGATGTCAAAGCTATAGAGTATTTTTTAAAACAGCAATTTGATGCTGAGCCAGGTTTAAAAACGTATAAAGAATTTATTCATTTTGCCTGCACATCTGCAGATATTAATAACTTATCGTATGGTTTAATATTAAAAGATATGCGCGAGAAAACTTTATTACCAGTGCTAGAAGAAGTCATTGCCACATTGGAGCAGTTAACAAAGAAAACCGCTAGCGTTGCTATGCTTGGCCGAACTCATGGCCAATCCGCAACACCAACAACCATGGGCAAAGAAGTTGCTAACTTTGTGAAGCGACTAACTCGCCAGCTTGAAACCATTAAATCTGTTGCTATCTTAGGTAAAATTAATGGAGCAGTCGGTAACTATAACGCCCATATCGTGAGCTATCCTGAGGTTGATTGGCCTAAATTTTCCGAAGACTTTGTTAACCATCTAGGCTTAACCTGGAATAACTACACCGCGCAAATTGAACAGCATGATGCCATTAGTGAATTATTCGACGCCATTGCTCGCTTTAATACTATTTTAGTCGATTTTGACCGAGATGTTTGGGGTTATGTTTCGCTTGGTTATTTCAAACAAAAAACCGTTGCTGGTGAAGTGGGCTCCTCAACTATGCCACATAAAGTAAATCCCATTAACTTTGAAAACTCAGAAGGTAATGCCCTTTTCGCAAACGCCATCATGAAATTTTTAGGTGGCCAATTGACAGTGTCTCGTTGGCAGCGTGATTTAGTCGATTCAACCTTGTTACGAAATCTAGGTGTTGGTATTGCACATTCAGTATTAGCCTATCAATCGGTACTTAAAGGTGTCAGCAAGTTAGAGTTAAACCCACAACGCCTGCAAGAAGATTTAGATAATAACTGGGGTGTATTAGCTGAAGCGATTCAAACTGTCATGCGTCGCTATGATATACCTGAGCCATATGAGAAATTAAAAGCGCTAACCCGCGGTAAAACGATCGACGAAGCTGCCATTAAAAGCTTTATTGAAAGCTTAGAATTACCACAAGATGCCAAGCAAGCCTTACTGCAACTAACGCCCGCAACTTATAATGGTTTAGCCGAGCAATTAGCCAATAATATTTAGTCTGAAAAGTGAAGCGTTAACAAATCCGTTAACGCTTTCTCGCTAAGGTCATACCATCAGACAACGGCAACATCGTTAAATCTACTCGCTCATCTTGAACCAAAAATTCATTGATTTCTCTAATGCCATTGGTGGATTTCTTTTGATTATTATCATCTAAAATACGACGGTCGAAAAAAACGTTATCAATAATAAGAACTCCCCCAACCTTTATCAAAGGTAAGCATAATTCATAATAATTTTTACAATTAGCCTTGTCTGCATCGATAAAAACCAAATCAAAACTCTCATGATCTTGTTCTGTAAAAACCTGCAAGCTTTCTAATGCTTCACCAATACGACAATCAATTTTCTCTGAAACGTTTCCTTTCACCCAGTATTCTTTAGCCAAACTTGTAAATTGGTTACTATGATCCAAACAGATAAGCTCACCATCATCTGGTAACTGTTCAGCCATAGCCAAGGCGCTCATGCCTGTATAGGTTCCAATCTCAAGAATACGCTTGGCATTAATTAACTTTACAAACCATCCTAAAAAGTTAAGCTGCTCCACATGGCTCTGCATGGGTATAGCAAACTCTTGTTGCGTTCTTAAATGCAATTCATTTAATAAATCATGTGGACGCACCGAATGCTTAAGCATATATTGATAGAATTCTGGATCTAAGAAAGTAGGTTCTTCCGGCATAACTAAATCTCTTTTAATAATTGTTTATATGCGATTAAACTGAACTCTAAAGCGATAAAAATATCACGGATATTGATTAACAAAGTAGAAAGTGAGGTATCTTCGAAGACACCTATAACCTGTTGCTTTGCAGTAAATGACTCTCTTAAGCTGGCAATTAACTGCAAATATTCCTCGGTTAGTTGATTTAACTTTCCAAGAACACTTGTTTCATCATTTGTTCCTGTGCAGTAATTTTCTATTTCTTGAAAATGGATATAGAAAGGTTCTAATTTTTCAGCAACCTGCTTCTTCAATATT
>JAWUYR010000050.1:0-8845 GCA_034110705.1 Gammaproteobacteria bacterium
CTTTGTTATTGGCTTAGAGTTAAAACGAGAATTTTTGACTGGCCACTTGCGTGATATCCGTCAAGTCATCTTACCCGCTACGGCGGCTATTGGTGGTGTTGTCGTGCCGGTTATTTTTTATTTGGTTCTAACGCACGGTCATTCTGACTATGCAAAAGGCTGGGCGATCCCAATGGCGACCGATATCGCCTTTGCCTTATGGATTATGTCTTTATTTAGTAGCCGAATTTCACGAGAAATGAAACTGTTTTTATTAACACTGGCGATTATCGATGATTTAATGGCAATTGTCGTGATTGCAATTTTCCACAGCCATTCGCTTTCTTGGTATTCATTAATGATTGCTGGTATTTGTATAGTAACGTTAATCATTTTGAATTTAATTAAAGTTAAGCATTTTGTGCCTTATCTGGTGGTCGGCTTAATTCTTTGGACCTGTGTTTTAAAGTCCGGTGTCCATGCCACTTTAGCGGTTGTAATCTTCGCATTTTTTATTCCGATGCAAGGTAGAAACAACAAACCTTTAGTCAGCACTTTAGAACATGATTTACACCCTTTTGTGGCTTACATTATTCTGCCACTATTTGCCTTTGCCAACGCAGGCATTAATTTTAGTAACTTCACTTTGCACAGTTTTACCAATGCCATTCCGCTTGGTATTGTATTAGGCCTTGTGCTGGGTAAGCCAGTAGGAATTACTCTATTCACCTTCATAACCCAAAAGCTCACTAAAGCAAAAATGACGATCTCATGGCTAGATGTTTTAATTATCGGATTTTTTGCCGGAATTGGCTTTACAATGAGTTTATTTATCGCCTCATTAAGCTTCGGTAATAATCTGTATTGGCTAGATTTAAGCCGTCTGGGTATTTTATTGGCTAGTGTTATCGCAGCACTTACGGCTAGCCTGTTAACAATATTCTATAAAAAGAAATTACAATAAATCAAAACCAATCACATCATCAATAGTATCTTTTACCGCCTCTAAAGCATCATCCAAAGTATGTTGAGCCATTAATTTACTGAGTCCAGCATTGGTTATCAAATTAATTTGCGCCGTGTTTTTGGCAATATCCAAATCTAATCTGGCTTGTTCCGGCGTTAACTCACCGTTAGCGGCAAGGCTGGTAATAGCTGCGATACTCTGCGCCATAAACTGTAATTGATGCGTCGCTTCATCGGCAACTTTAGGCCAATCTTGTGCGACTGAAGCTTTAGCGGCCCTCAACATTTTATTCAACATCGATTCTACAGTAATGCTTTTGCTCATATTTTAGTCCTTTCTTTTTGCTAATTCTAAGGTCAAAATAGCTCTAAAGTGGCGGTTAATTAAATGTTGTAGCGCTTTTAATTCTTTCTCATTTTTAAAGCCGAGCTTATGACGCTGCTGTAATTTTTCTATTGAATCAATTAACAACTCAACTTGCTCTCTTGTTGTGGTGTTATGAGGCAAGGCTTCTTGTCTGGTTAATAATACATGTAACCCCACTAGAATTTTTTGATAGCGTTTCTGGTAATGTTTTTCTGCCGATTTTTCACTATGCAAATTTGCCTTGATCGAGACAAACAGGCTGTTTACTTGAGTTTGAATTTTGGTAATAGATTGATCGGTTTTTGCATCATATTGCGGTATATTTAAAGACTGACATGCACAAAGCAAAAAGGTGAACGATAAAATAAATAGTTTACTAATCGATTGTCTACGCATAGCTTATTTAAATCCTATTTAAATATTTTCTTCCGAACATGGCAATAAGGTTGTTTGCCTGTCTTGGTATAATAATCCTGATGATAATCTTCAGCAGGCCAAAACCTGCTCATAGGGTAAAGCTGTGTCGCTACTGAATAATCCATATGCTTGAGCTCTTCAATGACATCCTTTGCTGTTGATTTTTGCTGTGAATCAAAATAAAAAATGGCACTCAAATACTGTGGTCCTAAATCTGGTCCTTGTCCATTGGTTTGAGTAAAGTCGTGGATCTCAAAAAATAATTTAAGAATAGTCGAATAATCAATTCGTGCTGGATCATAAACAACACGTATCGCTTCTATATGGCCTGTTGTTTTGCGACAAACCTCTTCATATGTTGGATCCTCTAATTCACCACCGATATAACCCACTTGTGTTAGCAGCACGCCCTCGACTTTTTCAAATAAAGCTTCTACGCCCCAAAAACAACCACCGGCAATAATTGCCTCTTCAGTATCGATGACATTTTCATCGGCAACAAATTCAATTGATAATGAATTAACGCAGTGTCGTTGATTTTTCTCTGTGAGATTTTCACCGGCAAACACATGTCCTAAATGACCATGACATCTTGCGCAAGTAATTTCAGTACGACGACCATCGTTATCTAATGAGCGAGCAATAGTATCTTGCAATTCATCATCAAAACTCGGCCATCCACAGGTAGAAGTAAATTGATTATCAGCACGAAATAAAGCTTTACCACAAGCACGACACAGAAAGCTGCCCTGCTCTACTTTCTCAAGATGACTTCCTGAGAAGCTAGGCTCGGTGCCTTTATCTTCAAGGATGTATTTTTCAATGGGCGTTAGCGATAATGATTTATTCATTTAAGGTATCTAGCTTAGTTTATAACTAATAATACTAGACTAATTACACCTACTTGTCTGCCATCTGATTGGACTTTATAATTTCTTATCAGATTATCCTCAGCAAGCAATGAGTATAATTACAAACCCGCTTTTAAGCTTGCTTCAATAAACTTGTCTAAATCACCATCTAACACAGCACCGGTATTGCTATTTTCTATTCCAGTCCGTAAGTCTTTAATCCGAGATTGATCTAAAACGTATGAACGAATTTGGCTACCCCAACCAATATCTGATTTTGTTTCTTCTAAATCTTGTTTTTCGGCATTACGTTTCTGCATTTCATACTCATACAACTTAGCCTTAAGTTGCTTCATGGCATTAGCTCGGTTTTTATGTTGTGAACGATCATTCTGGCATTGCACCACAATTCCCGTTGGTTCATGAGTTAAACGAATCGCTGAATCGGTTTTATTAACGTGCTGACCACCGGCTCCACTAGCGCGATAAGTATCAACTCGTAAATCCGCGGGGTTTACTTCAATATCAATATCATCATCCACTTCAGGTGAAACAAATACGGAGGCAAAAGAAGTATGGCGACGATTACCAGAATCAAACGGTGATTTGCGCACTAGACGATGCACGCCTGTTTCTGTGCGTAACCAACCAAACGCATAATCACCCTCATAGCGAATAGTCGCGCTTTTAATACCGGCAACCTCACCTTGTGAACATTCCATTAATTCCGTTTTAAAGCCATGATCTTCACCCCAACGTAAATACATACGTAAGATCATTTCAGCCCAGTCTTGCGCTTCTGTACCACCTGAACCAGAGTTAATATCAACGAAAGCATTATTAGCATCCATTTCGCCGGAGAACATACGTTGAAACTCGAGCTTCTCTAATTTGGTTTGTAACACTTGAACATCCGCTTGAACCATCTCGACGGTATCAACATCATCTTCTTCAACACCCATTAGTAACAGCTCTTGTGCATCGACTAAGCCACCCTCTAAATCAAGAATAGTCATCACAATCATTTCCAAACCAGATCGCTCACGCCCTAATGCTTGCGCTTTATCGGGCTCATTCCAAATATCAGGGTTTTCTAATTCGCGGGTAACTTCTTCTAAACGTTCAGCTTTGCTATCAACGTCAAAGATACCCCCGAATAACGATAGTGCGTTGTTGAAGGTCGGTAATTAGATTTAAGATGGGGTTAATTTCTAGCATGGCCGGGATTCTAACTAAACTTAACTCTAAAAACAATTAACAACCGTCTCAAAGACTTAAATATTCTAGCGAATTCCTGTATCATATCGTTCCTATGAACACACCAAAAACACGATTTGCCCCAAGCCCCACTGGTCTCATCCACATGGGAAATGCACGTACCGCACTCTTTAGCGCCTTACTTGGTCACCACCTTGATGGTGAGTTTTTATTGCGGATTGAAGATACCGATAAAGAACGCTCGAAAGACGAATATACTCAAGCACTAATGCGCGACTTATGCTGGATTAATTGCAAGTGGCAAGAAGGCCTAGACATCGGTGGCGAACTCGGCCCATACTGGCAATCTGAGCGACAAACTATATATGACCGCTACTATACGAAATTAGAAGAATTAGGCTTAGCTTATCCTTGTTTTTGCTCTGAGCAACAACTTGCTATGACACGCAAAGTTCAACGCGCAGCTGGGCAACCACCCCGCTACCCTGGCACTTGCCGTGGTTTGAGTGCTGACGAATTAAAAGCTAAATTAGCTGAGGGCTTGCAACCTGTTTTGCGCTTTCATGTTAAAGATGATGAGTTGATTGAATTTACTGATTTAGTCAAAGGCGCGCAAAAATTTAAAGGTTGTGATATCGGCGACTTTATTATTCGCCGTGCCAATGGCTTTCCTTCATTTATGTTTACTAACGCTATCGATGACTCAATGATGAAAGTCACGCATGTGTTACGTGGTGAAGATCACCTAACCAATTCACCACGACAACTATTAATCTTAAATGCCCTAGAGATGCCAGTGCCGCAATACGGTCACATCTCATTAATTTTAGGTGATGACAATAGCCCATTATCTAAGCGTCATGGCAGTAAAAGTTTACAAGCCTTGCGTGAAGAGGGTTGGCTTCCAGAAGCACTAGTCAATTATATGGCACGCTTAGGCCATTATTATGTCGACAATGATTTTATGACATTCGATGAACTCGCCAAAAAATTCGCGATACCAAATCTCAGCAAGTCACCCGCTAAGTTTGATCCTAATCAAATGCGCTATTGGCAAAAAGAAGCGGTACTTAAACTAGACAACGTGCGTTTTTGGCAATGGTTATCCGATTATCAAATCGCTGATGCGCCGCGTTATGACACACAACTTTCAACAGAAATGAAAAATGCTTTTGCTAATGCAGTTAAACCCAACGTCATGTTCGCAGAAGAAGCATGGTGCTGGTTTGCTGTTTTCTTTACAAATAAGTTGATTATAAATAGTGATAGTAAACAACTTGTATTGGATGCTGGCACAGAATTTTTTAACGTCGCTATTGCCGCTGCCGAAAAAGTAGGTCCTGATGTTAAAGCCATTGCGAAACACGTTAAAGACTTAACCGGTGCAAAAGGTAAACAATTATTTATGCCATTACGTATTGCTTTAACCGGTGAACAGCATGGGCCTGATTTAGGTGCTATTAGCGAACTGTTAGACAACGAACAAGTACTACAACGATTACAAAAAGCCAAAGAGATGTGCGATGCTTAAAATATATAACTCGTTAAGCCAAACGAAACTTGAATTTACACCACTAGAAAAAAACAAAATCAAACTTTATGCTTGTGGCATTACAGTATACGACTATTGCCATTTAGGCCATGGCCGACAAATGGTCACCTTTGATTTTTTAGTTCGTTATTTACGTTATCGTGGTTATGAAGTCGACTTTGTCCGCAATATCACCGACATCGACGATAAAATTATCGCCCGCGCCAATGAGAATGGCGAGACTTGTGATGCCTTAACCGCACGCTTTATTCAAGCCATGTATGAAGATGGCGATGCTTTAAATACCATGCGTCCAGATAAAGAGCCTAAAGCAACTGAATATATTCCACAAATCGTGGCCATGATTCAAACCCTAATTGATAAAGGCTTTGCCTATGCCGCTGACAATGGTGACGTATATTACAATGTTGCTAAGTTTGGTGATTATGGTTGTTTGTCGCACCAAGATATTGATGCCATGCAAGCCGGTAGTCGTGTTGAAATAAACACCGCCAAACAAAGCCCGCTAGATTTTGTATTATGGAAAGCGGCGAAATCGGGTGAGCCCGCTTGGGATTCACCTTGGAGCCAAGGTCGTCCAGGTTGGCATATTGAATGCTCAGCAATGTCGACGAATGAACTAGGTAATCATTTTGATATTCATGGCGGTGGTTTAGATTTAAAGTTCCCTCATCATGAAAATGAAATAGCGCAATCTGAAGCCGCGACGGGCGAGAAATTTGTTAACACCTGGCTGCATACCGGCTTGATTCAGGTCGATAATGAAAAAATGTCGAAGTCACTAGGAAACTTCACCACCATTCGTGAAGCACTCACTGAATATCGTCCTGAAGAAATTCGCTATTTCATGTTAGCCAGTCATTACCGTAGCCCTATCAGTTACTCTAGCAGCAATATGCAAAGTGCGACTGCTGCCCTCACTCGTTTCTATACGGCATTACGTGATGTGACCGTAATTGATGAGCTCGATGACAATCATTACGAAGCACGCTTTACTGAGGCGATGGATGATGACTTTAATACACCAGAAGCCTTAGCCGTATTGTTTGAGCTAGTGCGTGAAATTAATCGGGTGAAATCGGGTGATACCAATAAAGCTTCGCAATTAGCGGCCTTATTAATTCGCTTAGGTGATGTACTGGGTATTTTACAAGATGAACCGGTCAACTTTTTACAAGATGCCAGCGATGTCAACGTTACAGAAATTGAAACATTAATTACCGCTCGCGAACAAGCACGTGCAAATAAAGACTGGGCCGAAAGTGATCGCATTCGCGATGAGTTAACCGCTATCGGCATTACTATTGAAGATGGTTCTGAGGGAACAAAATGGCGCAAAGCTTAACAAAAGGTTTAATATTAATAACAGCAAGCTTAGGTCTCATTGCTTGCTCGAATGCCTCGAATACCAAAGCTAGCGACTGGAAAACATATACCAATAAAAATTCACACTTTAGCTTTCTCTACCCTAATACTCTGCAGCCAAGCACAAGCTTTAACAAAACATATTTTTCACAAGCCTTATGGAGTGTTAGTGGCCAAGCTATTAGCAATAATAATCAACAACATAATATCGTAGAGCTGCCAATTTATAATACTAATTTTAATGCACCAGGGTTAGGTGATGTCTTTTATCATCTTCTGATACGTGTCGGCTTAAGTCGTAATACAACGGACATTAAAAACTGTACAGATACTGTTTATCCATCATATCTTGGTAAGGCTAAAAAGACTACCATCAACTCGATTCCTTTTACCGTAATCCCATATCAAGATGGCGCCATGATGAAAGTAATGAATGCTTCGATGTATAGAACCTTGCATAATAAGGCTTGTTATTCGCTTGAAATCATCACTTATAAAACCAATGTTGATTTGCCGAAGAAACAACAAGCAGCTGTCAAAAAAGAAAAAGCTATTGCCAATCAAATAGTAAAAAGTTTTAACTTCACCTCTGATTAATAATAACCGTTAATATCTTAAACTAAAAATGCCCCTTCGTTAACAATGATTATTATCACGAATGAGATTAATTTCACCAGCGATTTAAGTGTGAAGAACACGAAAAAAATTGTGTATAAATTTAACGTATCAAACAAAAAAAAGACAATTAAATCAATATAGAGCCTGATTTCACTCAATAAGCTCTACACGCTTTCTATGATAAAAAAATTCGATTACACTTATCTTTGCAGTTATATAAATAAGCATGCGCCGCTAGCAATTTACAGCAAAAAAGAGGACTGTCATGAAATGTAAATCAACGCAATGTCATTTTCCTGCAGATCCGTTTTCATCAGAAGGTTATTGTAATCGCTGTCGTGCAGAAATAAGTCACCAAGCAAGCTCACAAAGAACCACTGCTTCTCGGCAAAGACATCACATGCTTCCTAGACTTCCGCCCTTGGGAGCTAGACATTCACCGCGTAGCTTATCTGCTAGCGGACCTAGTATGCATCACCCTTCAAAACTTCCGCCGATTGACAAAACTCCTAAGAATTCCCATCCTGAGAATAGATACCAAAACCAAGAATGCTTACCATCATGTAAATTTTGCCAGAAACATCATGTGTCAATGGCCTATAATTTTAAAGATGCTAGCTGCTTAGTTAAATTATTGTATCAAGACTCATGGGAAAAAGAAGGATACAATTTTGACATGTGGAAACGAAACTGGCAAACCAACTATGGACCAAATCTCGATCGTTGTTTTCCCTCTATCTTCGGACTGTTACTTCAACCAACACTATCTTCTATTGTTTGCATACAGTGTTGCCAGTATATTAGCATTTCACAAAAAGGCTATATTTTAGACTGTGTCGAGCATCTTTTTGAGCTACATCAAAGATAGTGCTAAATTATGACCAGAGTAGCTTAACATTTCTGGCCAAAATATTAATTTGAATCTATTTGTACAGGTGCTCAGCGGCATATAAGGTATTTTCTAACAAAGAGGCAATAGTCATTGGGCCAACGCCACCAGGTACCGGCGTGATCCAGCTAGCCTTTTCTTTGGCTACATCAAATTCAACGTCGCCAACGAGTTTACCTTCTTCTGTTCGGTTAATACCAACATCAATCACAATCGCGCCAGGCTTTACCCAATCCCCTTTAATTAGATTTGGTTTGCCAACGCCGACAATGACAATATCCGCTAAATTCACTTTAGCAGGTAAATTCTTAGTGAAACGATGACAGACAGTTACCGTAACACCAGCCATCAACAACTCTGCCGCCATTGGCCTACCCACAATATTTGAAGCCCCTACAATCACGGCTTCCATACTATGTAAATCAACACCGGTTTCTTCTAGCATGGTCATAATGCCTTTTGGGGTACATGAACGTAACGATGGACGACGCTGCAATAATAAACCAACATTATGTGGATGGAAACCATCAACGTCTTTATTAGGTTGAATGCTATCAAGTATCTTATTACTATCAATTTGTTTAGGCAGTGGCATTTGTACTAAAATACCATCGACAGCATCA
>JAWUYR010000051.1:0-14638 GCA_034110705.1 Gammaproteobacteria bacterium
CAAAGCTTGTTTCAGTATATCGAAGGGTATTATAATCACAAACGAAGGCATTCATCGATTGGATACCAATCACCCAGTCAATTTGAGATGGCTGCGTGAGTTCGTAGAAGTGAGTGTCTACGGAAATGGGGGAAGATTAAACAACCAACCTGTAATGGGGCCACCAATTGTCCAGCCGATAAAAATGGCACCAATTGCAGCGCCAGCTAGCGTGCGAGATATGTGATAGCTTTGAGTTAAAAAGCTAACGCCCCATAATTCTGCAAAAGCAGCGCTAGGTGCATATAGCAAACCAATATAAGCGGCATTCATTCATGATTGAGAGTTTTGCATGACTTGTAACAAACCACGGAAAATGCCAATATGTGGGCTAGATTCATCCCAATAAAAACACCCAGAACGATAATCACTGCTGCCATAATAAACATTGTTCCACGCCAACCAATGTGTTGCACTGCAATAGCTGTTGGTGCTTCACCAATGACAGCACCTAACATTCCTAATGCTTGGGTTAAGCCGGCTAACAAACCAAAGCGTTTTGCTGGAAACCACATGGAGGCTAATTTTAAAGTACCAACGAAAGCAAAAGAGGCGCTAAAGCCCATTAGGAATCGTGCAATTTGTGCCAAATGAAATTTGGTTGTTAGGCCGAATAACAAACACGCTAAGCCACATAGAATTGCCATTGTGGTTAATAGTCGATGCGGTCCGAAGCGGTCGACTAACATGCCAACAGGTAATTGCATGGGAATGTAGGCGAGGTAAAAACAAGCCGAAAGCGTGCCTAAGGCTAAGGCATCGACATGGTAAGAGCGCATTAAGTTGGGCAACATAACCCCTGGTGAAACACGAGCAAAATATTCCGCTAAGAAAAAGCAGGCGCCGAGAGCCCAGATAATCCATGGACGAAAAGATCTAGTCGTTTGCATTATAGTTTGCTTTCCCCGTTTATATTCATAAAAACATTATATTATTGACTATACATTTTTTCACTTTGTGTAGTCCTGAACCACTTAAAGATTTCATAACAAAAAATCCAACTGCCTAATGCACTAGCGCCTCATAGACTAAAACAGGTCTAGTGTATCATTAATATTTAAACGTATTTTATGCTTCGATAGATAAGCATTAGTCCGGGAATGATCATGATATAGGCAGGTCGGTCAGAAAAAGGCTGCCAACCTGTAAAAACCATGGGTTACGGTTGATTGTGAAAGGAGATTTTACCGAAACTGGTGGTTTTATCAAGAAAAGGAGTTTGACCGTATCGCCTGCCGTTCTCAATCGACTCATCTCTGATATAATCCCCTCATGTTAGAACCTCGTATCAAAATCCTTCCAAAACATGTTGCCAATCAGATTGCGGCTGGTGAGGTGGTGGAGCGGCCTGCCTCTGTCGTGAAGGAATTGCTCGAGAACAGTTTAGATGCCGGTGCGACGGTTTTAGAAATTGATATCGAAAAAGGTGGTGTGCGGCGGATTTTGATTCGTGATGATGGGGCCGGTATCCCACAAGATGATTTGCCGTTAGCGATTGCCGCGCATGCGACGAGTAAGCTAACCGATGTTAGTGATTTAGAAAACTTACACACTCTAGGTTTTCGCGGGGAAGCACTGGCTAGTATTGCCGCTGTCTCCGAACTGTCGATTCAATCTAAGCATCAGCTTGCTGAAACAGCATGGCAGTTAAATGCCGAACAAAAATTAGCGGTGAGTGCACATCCACAAGGCACGTCAATTGATGTACGTAGTTTATTTTATAACACTAGCGTGCGACGTAAGTTCTTAAAATCAGAACGAACTGAATTTCAGCGTATTGAAGAAGTTGTAAAGCGAGTTATTTTAAGCCGTTATGATGTTGCCGTTTTGTTACAACATAATGGCAAGAGAATATTACAAGTAAAACCTTGCACCAGTGAGATGGATTATATAAATAAAGTCGGTCAGCTGTTGGGTAAGACTTTTGCAACACAAGCAATTTATTTGGATGAGCAGCGCGCAGACTTACGTTTATGGGGTTGGGTAAGCCCACCAAGCTATTCAAGAGCGCATGCCGATGCGCAATACTTTTTTCTCAATGGTCGCGTGGTACGTGATAAATTATTGAACCATGCCGTGCGTACTGCTTATCAAAACCTGTTAGAAACAGGCCAACAGGCTGCATATGTACTTTATTTGGAAATTGAACCCGCGTTAGTTGATGTCAATGTACATCCGACTAAGCATGAAGTTCGTTTCTGTGAGCCGCGCTTGATTCATGACTTTGTACAATATACGTTGCAGCAAGAGCTAAAAGCCAACACATCCGAGGCTTCGGTGGTGCAACGAGATTCTATGGCAACAGCTGAGTATGCGATTAATGAACCACAACGAGCGTATCAAGCTATTCCGGTGACTACACAAATGTCATTACAAATACGGACAGTGGCTGAAGAGCAATGGATTGTTTACGAGCAGGATAAAGCGTTGTTCTGTTTGGATTATCGAGCTGCATTTGAGTTGCTGTTGCAACAACAAGTGCGCGAACAAATGGTTGTGAGTAAACGTTTACTGTTACCGGTTTCACTCGAGCACCCCGTTAATGAGTTTGAACTATTATTATTGCATGAGTCATTGTTGCAACAGTTTGGTTTTGTCTTGCGACAAACTGGGGAGAAGTCCCTGCTTATTTTAGAAGCACCAACCTGTATTGCGGATGAAAATCTAATTCAATTGTTTGAAAATTTTGCACGTGAAAAATCAACGCCGTTGTGGCTAACCTTTTTAATGCAGTTCAGCCGACAAAAATCATTACCGCCGCAACAAGAACTTACGCTACAAGTACAGTATTTATTAAAAGTTTTTCAATCGCAATTAGCGAAAGCACGGCATCTGAAGAGGTTAAGTAAAAGTGATTGGCAAAGGTTGATGGCGTGAATCTTTCTAAACAACCTACAGTGCTTTGTTTGATGGGCCCCACCGCGGCGGGGAAAACCGACTTAGCGGTAGAGTGGGCGGAACGTTATTCTTGCGATATTATTAGTGTTGATTCAGCTCTGGTATATCGAGGCATGGATATTGGCACGGCTAAGCCAGACGCGGCAACTTTAGCACGAGCACCGCATCGTTTATTGGATATTTTGGACCCGAGTCAAGCATATTCGGCGGCAAATTTTTTTCAAGATGCGCTCAGAGAAATTAAATCTATCCATGCAGCAGGGCGTATTCCATTATTAGTAGGTGGCACGATGCTGTATTTTCAAGCTTTGCAAAAAGGTTTGTCACCATTACCTAGCGCCGATGCTAATGTGCGTGCTACGTTAGAACAGAAAATTGCCGAACAAGGTTTACCGGCTTTATATCAACAATTACGGCAAGTGGATCCTGTGGCTGCTGAAAAAATAAAAGCCACAGATAAACAGCGCATTCAACGAGCACTAGAAGTATTCCAATTAACGAGGCAACCATTGTCAGTGTTGCAGAAAGTACAGCCAAAGAAATTACCATATCATTTTATAAATACCGCGTTAATTCCTGATTCGCGACAAGAGTTGCATGAGCGGATCGCATTGCGGTTTGATCAGATGCTGGCTAATGGTTTTATTGCTGAAGTTGAAGCATTAAAAAACAGAGGTGATCTACAGGCTGATTTACCCTCGATGCGTGCTGTCGGATATCGTCAAGTGTGGCAATATTTGGCGGGTGAAATTGATGAAATGACCATGCGCGAAAAAGGCATTATCGCGACTCGACAACTAGCAAAACGACAGCTCACTTGGTTGCGTCAATGGCCTGAGTTGCTGGCAGCGGAAAATTTTACGCCATCTAGTATCTCCTAGGGTAGTCCCTATTTTGGTGATTTTTAAATCACATGCTACAATCCACGCGCTCTCTCAGTGAT
This sequence comes from Gammaproteobacteria bacterium, assembly GCA_034110705.1. Taxonomy (GTDB): domain Bacteria; phylum Pseudomonadota; class Gammaproteobacteria; order JABDGN01; family JABDGN01; genus JAWUVP01. Next base: position 3,881 of record JAWUYR010000051.1, read on the forward strand.
GGAAACAAAATATAAATATTAAAGGAGAATTATAATGTCTAATAAAGGGCAAAGCCTTCAAGACCCATTTTTAAACGAACTTCGTAAACAAGGTGTCCCTGTGGCTATTTATCTTGTGAATGGAATTAAATTACAAGGCATGGTCGATTCATTCGATCAGTACGTAATCGTTCTTAAAAGCGGTGTAAGTCAAATGGTTTACAAGCATGCAGTTTCAACTGTTGTGCCTTCACAAATGGTTAAAATGCCGAGTTTTCATGAAGAAGGCAGTGATGAAGGTTACGAAAGTGACGAAAACAATAGTTAGTTCAGTTATTTAATGTTCGAACGTCCCGCTTCAGGTGAAAAAGTTATCCTTGTGCATGTTAATCTTGCGCAGAGTGGGATGTCTGACGATCTCGAAGAATTTATAAGCTTAGTAACTTCAGCGCACGTCACGCCAGTGAATGTGCTCACCGCTAATCGTCGAGCGCCAGATGCTAAATATTATATTGGTACTGGTAAAGTTGAAGAAGTGCTCGAAGCCATTACTTTATACAATGCCGATTGCATTATTTTCAATAATGCTTTATCTCCTAGCCAACAACGTAATTTAGAAAAGAAACTCTGTGTCGCTGTTTTAGACAGAACACAACTAATCTTAGATATTTTTGCGCTACGCGCTCGTACTCATGAAGGTAAGCTTCAAGTTGAGCTAGCGCAATTACATCATATGTCGACCCGTTTGGTTCGTGGTTGGACTCACTTAGAGCGGCAGAAAGGTGGTATCGGTATGCGCGGTCCGGGTGAAACACAGCTCGAAACTGATCGACGGTTAATTCGTGATCGAATTAAATATGTTCAAAAGCGTTTAGAAAAAGTGCGTAAACAACGTATGCAAGGTCGTCAACATAGACAGCGCAAGCCCGTCCCTGTGGTGTCTTTAGTCGGTTATACCAATGCTGGTAAATCAACTTTATTTAATCTACTAACAGCAGCCGATGTATATGTAGCTGATCAGTTATTTGCAACCTTAGATCCTACCTTACGTAGAATTGAAATCGATGGCTTAGGTGAAATTGTACTTGCCGATACGGTTGGTTTTATTCAGCATTTGCCGCATGATTTGATCGAAGCTTTCCGTGCCACGCTAGAAGAAACTCGTGATGCAGATTTACTCCTACATGTGATTGATGTGAGTAATGAGCATTATCAAGAAACGGTGGAAGCGGTGGACGATGTTTTAAGAGAGATAGGCGCTGATAAAGTGCCACAAGTAAAAGTCTTTAATAAAATTGATTCGGTACCAAATTTAGAACCGCATATGAGCGAGGATGCTGTTTGGCTTTCAGCGGCTAAAGATCAAGGCCTTGATTTATTAAAAGACATGCTTAAACAAAAATTAGCATCGCAATATATTGAAAAAGAATTAACCTTAGGCGCGGCTCAAGGTTCGGTTTATGCCAAGCTCCATCAATTAAAAGCAATATTGAGTGAAGAGGATACAGAAGAAGGTGGTTGGCAGCTTAAAATTCGTATGTCAGAGATCGAATGGCAAAAACTAGGATTGTAAATTGTTCCTAGATCCACAGGCTAAAATTTTCTCCAAATAAGTGTTCGCAATGCATAGCAATTGTAAACTATTCAAGCTAGAATAACTCCTGTTTTGACGTATCAAATTTTGAGGAGAACCCATGGCCTGGAATGAACCTGGTAAAGGGAACAATAACGGTAGCCAACAAGATGGCCCACCGGAATTAGAGAAAATATTTAAAGATTTAAGCGATAAGCTTAGTGGTTTGTTTGGTAAAAAGGGCAAGTCTTCTAGTAACGGCTCTGGTGCTGCTAGTTCTAAGGGAAGTAAAGCTTTCTTTATTGGCGGAATTGTTGTCATTATTATTATTTGGATCCTATCTGGTATTTTTATTGTTGCACCGGCTGAAAAAGGCGTAGTGCTACAGTTTGGAAAATATTACAGTACGGTTAATCCTGGGCCACATTGGGTTCCACGTTTTATTCAATCTGAGCAAACGGTAAACGTACAAAAGATTTCTACTTATTCTTATAACGCACAAATGTTAACTAAAGATCAAAACATTGTTGATGTCGCCGTCTCTGTGCAATATAAAATTAGCAACGCACGTAACTATTTATTTAATGTTAATAATCCAACTTCAAGCTTACAACAAGCAACGGCAAGTGCATTACGTCAAGTAATGGGTGATACTACATTAGACCAAGTGTTAACCTCTGGTCGCTCGGTTGTTCGTCAAAGTGTGTTTGAGCAATTACAAAAGATCTTAAAATTATACAATCCTGGTATTGAAATTACAGATGTCGCTTTACAGCCTGCACGTGCACCTGTGGAAGTAAAAGCCGCGTTTGATGACGCCATTAAAGCGCAAGAAGATGAGCAACGTTATCAAAATCAAGCTGAAGCTTATGCGAATGGTGTTGTGCCAATTGCCCAAGGTCAAGCAAAGCGTATTATTCAAGAAGCTAATGCTTATCAGCAACAAGTCATTTTACAAGCCGAAGGTAATGTGGCACGCTTTAATGCTTTATACACAGCTTATCGTCAAGCACCATCGGTAACTAAAGAGCGTTTGTATCTGCAAGCGATGCAAGATGTTTTAACAAAATCAACTAAAATCTTTATCGATACTAAGGGCAGTAATAACTTATTGTATTTACCGTTCGACAAATTACTAGCGCAAGCTGGGCAGGCAAAAGCGCCGACAGGAGATGATCATGTTGGTAATCTATCATCTATTTTAAATAGCGCCGATTCTACTGGTGATGCACAGCAGGCTGTTAGCCAAAATGCAAACCCTGATAGTGTCGTTGGTACGAGAGGAGAGCGCCCATGAACAGCACAGCAAAATTCTTCTGGGGGATCATAGTTATTATCGTGCTATTGGTTCTTTGGGGCAGTTTATTTACAATTAATGAAGGTCAAGAAGCCTTGGTGACTCGTTTGGGTAAATTGCAAACAACGAATGGTCAACCAAAAGTCTATAAACCTGGCTTGCACATGAAAATCCCTTTAATCACTGAGGATTTAGTGTTTGATACGCGGATCCAAACGTTAGATATGGAATCTTCACGTATTGTTACGGCAGAGAAAAAAGACGTGATCGTCGACTACTATGTTAAATGGCGTATTACTAACTTAGCTGAATATTACAAAACAACCAGTGGTGATGCTACACAAGCTGAACTATTATTACAGCAACAAGTGAACAATAGTTTGCGTGCTCAGTTTGGTAAAAGAACCATTTCTGAAGTTGTTTCAGATGATCGTTCTGCCGTGATGTTGAGCTTGTGTCAATCGGCTGATAAAAGTGCTGAACCGTTAGGTATTGATGTCGTTGACGTGCGTATTAAAGCGATTGATTTGCCGACAGAAGTTAGCACGGCTGTGTTTGAAAGGATGCGTGCCGAGCGACAACGTGTTGCATCAGAACATCGCGCTAATGGTAAATCGATGGCAGAAGCTATTCGTGCCACGGCTGATGCAGATGTAACGGTAACTCTGGCTAAGGCTAACCAAAAAGCAGCAACAACACGAGCTAATGGTGATACTAAAGCGGCCGTAATTTATAATGCTGCGTATTCGAAGAGCCCAAGTTTTTATGCCTTTTATAAAAGTTTAAATGCTTATCAAGCAACGTTTAATAGCAAGCATGATGTGATGGTAGTGGGACCTGATAGCCAATTCTTTAAATACATGAAAAGTGTTGGAACTAGATAATTAATGCTATTAAAAAGTTTATTATCAGCATTAGGTTTAGTATTGGTACTTGAGGGCATATTGCCTTTTATAGCACCCAAAAAATGGCGACAGACAATTTTGTTACTCGCTAGTCAAGAAGATAGCTTTTTGCGTAAATTGGGTATTTTTGCTATGTTGGCAGGGTTAGTGATTGTGATTATTGTGCATCACGTTTTGTGATGCTCTGGCAAACGTTTCTGCTAATGTGAATTAGTAGGGGCGTTTTTCTTTTTATTTTTTAGGAATTGATCATGGGTAAAAATGTAGTTGTGTTGGGCAGTCAGTGGGGCGACGAAGGTAAAGGTAAGATCGTTGATTTATTAACTGAGAAAGCTGATGCGGTAGTGCGCTTTCAAGGTGGCCACAATGCCGGACATACTTTAGTTGTAAACAATGAGAAAACAGTATTACATTTATTACCTTCAGGTATTATGCGTGAAAGTGTAGAGTGCTTAATTGGTAATGGTGTGGTGATTTCGACAGCTGATCTTCTACAAGAAATTAATATGCTAGAGGAAAAAGGCGTGCCAGTAAAAGCTCGTTTACTGATTAGCGGAGCTTGCCCCCTTATTCTGCCTTCACATGTAGCCTTAGACCAAGCGAAAGAGGCATCATTAGGTAAAGATAAAATTGGTACAACAGGGCGCGGTATTGGACCTGCTTATGAAGATAAAGTGGCGCGTCGTGGTCTGCGATTAGGTGATTTATTTCACCCGGAAAAATTTGCCAAGAAATTGAAACGCATTTTGGGCTACCATAACTTTATTTTAGAAAATTACTACAAAGTGTCACCACTAGATTACGAGAAAGTACTTAACGAATCGTTGAGTTTAGCTGTGCAATTAGAACCGATGATTGGTGATGTGACCGCTCGTTTATCTGATTTACGTACACAAGGTAAAAAAATTCTGTTTGAGGGTGCTCAAGGTACCTTGCTGGATATCGATCACGGTACTTATCCTTATGTTACATCTTCGAATACAACAGCTGGAGCTGCCTCAACAGGTAGTGGCTTTGGTCCTTTGTATTTAGATTATGTGTTGGGTATTACAAAAGCCTACACTACACGCGTTGGTTCTGGACCTTTTCCAACAGAATTATTTGATGACATTGGCGAAAAAATTGCTGAACGTGGTCATGAATTTGGTGCGACTACAGGTCGTGGTCGACGTTGTGGTTGGTTTGATGTGTTAATTCTTCGCCGGGCGATTGCCATTAACAGTGTTACAGGATTATGCCTCACTAAGTTAGATGTTTTAGATGGCTTGAAAGAAGTAAAGTTGTGTATCGGCTATAAAATTAATGGCGAGAAACTGACTGAAATGCCATATGATTCTGAAATCTTTAAAGAGTGTGAGCCCATTTATGAAACTATGCCGGGCTGGACAGATTCTACTTACGGTATTAAATCTCTAGACAAATTGCCTGAAAATGCTCGCAATTACCTGAACCGTATCGAAGAGCTTGTTGGCGTGTCGATTGCACTTATCTCTACTAGTCCTGAGCGTAATGAAACGATTGTATTAGATGATCCATTTGCTTAGAGAAATCTCTAGGTATTTGAATTCTTTAATCAGCTATTGAGGCATACTAAAGTGTCTTATGAGGATCTATTCCAAATGGATGTTTACGGACAAACCATTTTACCCCGGTTTAGTTATTAGATCCTCTCATCTCAACCAACCCTACCAAAGTAGTATATAATACTATTCATATTCCACTATCTAGGACACTTAATGAAAGGAAATAAGAAAAAAGGCAAGGATCCACATGCTAAGCGTGAAGCTAAGAAATATGATAATCCTATTGCCAGTCGAGAATTCATTAGTGAGTTTTTGGCAGAACGTGGCAGCCCAGTAACCTATGACAAACTAGCGGCTGGTCTTCCCGTTACTAAAGAAGAAGAATTAGAAGGTTTACGTCGCCGTTTAATTGCAATGGTGCGTGATGGCCAGTTGATGAAAAATCGGCGTGGTGCATATGCTTTGGTCGATAAAATGTCGTTAATCCCGGGTACGATTCAAGCACATAAAGATGGTTTTGGGTTTTTAATCCCCGAAGCTGGAGGTGATGACTTATATCTTAGTGCAAAAGAAATGCGCCGCGTGATTCATGGTGACCGAGTACTTGGACGCGTTATTAGCAAAGATCGCAAAGGCCGTTTAGAAGGTGGCATTATTGAAGTTATCGAACGTAAAACCAGTGAAGTGGTTGGACGTTTTTGTGATGAAGATGGTATTTGTTTTGTGATCCCAAGTAACAAAAATATGCCACAAGATATTTTGATCCCACAAGATCAGCGTGGTAAGGCCGAAGATGGCCAGATGGTACAGGTGAAATTGATTGCCCAACCAGACAGGCGCCGTCAAGCCGTTGGCCAAGTCATCCAAATTCTGGGTGAACATATGGCGCCTGGTATGGAAATTGATGTTGCTGTACTGGCTTATAATATTCCGCACACATGGCCGACTGCCGTTGTGCAAGAAGCTGAAAAATACGCACCCGAAGTACCAGAACAAGATTGTAAAGGCCGCAAAGATTTACGTGATATGGCTTTACTGACGATTGATGGTGAAGATGCGCGTGATTTTGATGATGCCGTTTTTTGTGAGCCACGCAAAGAAGGTGGCTGGCATTTAGTCGTTGCTATTGCTGATGTGAGTCATTATGTTCAACTAGGCAGTGCCTTAGATCAAGAAGCACAAGAGCGTGGTACTTCTGTTTATTTTCCAGAACGTGTAATTCCAATGTTACCAGAAGCATTATCGAACGGTTTATGTTCTTTGAATCCACATGTCGATAGACTTTGTATGGTCTGTGATATGGAGATCAGTGCGAATGGTGAAATCAAAAGTTATCAGCATTATGATGCGGTTATGCATTCTAAAGCGCGTATGACCTATGGAAAAGTCCATAGTATCTTGCATGGAGATGAAGCGTTACGCGAAGAATACAAAGCTGTGGTTCCAGATTTAGAAAACCTATATGACTTATTTAAAGTATTTCGCCAGCAGCGACAAATACGTGGTGCGCTAGATTTTGAATCGACCGAAACACGTATCGTATTTGGTGACGATCAAAAAATCGAGAAAATTGTGCCAGTTGTGCGCAATGAAGCACATATGCTGATTGAAGAATGTATGTTAGCCGCTAACGTGTGTGCAGCAAGATTTTTACACAGTAATAAATTACCAGGATTGTATCGTGTACATGACACACCTAAAGAAGAGCGGATACAAGAATTGCATGATTATTTAAGCCTGAATGGCATGCAGTTAACTGGCGGAGATACTCCTCAACCAAGTGACTTTCAAAAACTGTTGGCAGAAATTCATAAGTTGCCTGATTTTGAAGCCGCACAAACAATGGTATTGCGCTCGATGAATCAAGCCGTATATAGCCCTGATAATAAAGGTCATTTTGGTTTAGCCTATAAAGAATACGGTCATTTTACTTCACCGATTCGTCGTTATCCAGATTTGTTATTACATAGAGCGATTCGTCATTCCCTTAAAGGTGGAGATGCGACTAACTTTGATTACAATGCAGATGCAATGCAGAAATTAGGTGAACACTGTTCGACAACAGAGCGTAGAGCAGATGAAGCCACACGTGATGTGGTTAGTTGGCTCAAGTGTGAATACATGTCACATCATGTGGGCGAAGACTACACAGGCAAGGTAACAGGCGTGATGGCTTTTGGATTATTTGTCCAGTTAAAGGAAGTCTACGTTGAAGGCTTAGTACACGTGACATCATTAAAAGGTGACTATTATCGATTTGAGCAGGCACAACAAGCGTTAATTGGTGAGCGTAGCGGTGTTTGTTATAAAGTTGGGCAAGAGTTAATGGTGAGAGTCGCTCGCGTTGATATTGAACAACGAAAAATTGATTTCATGCTTTTGGACGACGAATAAAATGGCACAAGATTTAACCTTTGGTATTCATGCAATCACAAGTTTATTAACGAACTCTCCTGAGAAAGTGCGTCAGCTTTGGTTGCAACAAGGCCGACAAGATCAAAAACTTAAAAATATTATTCAGCTAGCGAATAAAGCACAAGTTAACATACAGCAAGTTCCTACAAAAACCTTAGATAAAATGGTGAGTAGTCGACACCAAGGTGTTGTTGCTGAAACGATTGCGTACAAAAACAAACAAGTTTCAGAAAATGATTTACCTGATTTATTAGACCAAGCGCAAAAGCCTCCTTTAATTTTAGTGCTAGATGGTATAGAAGACCCACATAATCTAGGTGCTTGTTTGCGTAGTGCTGATGCCGCTGGAGTTGATTTTGTGATTGCTCCAAAAGATAAAGCCGCAAGTCTTACTGCTGCTGTGAGCAAAGTCGCTTGTGGGGCGGCTGAAACGGTTCCATTTATTCAAGTGACTAATTTAGCGCGGACGTTAAAATGGTTACAAGAGCAAGGTGTATGGTTGTATGGTATGGATGGTGAAGCTGAACAATCTATCCATCAACATGATTTAACAGGGCCTGTGGCCATTGTTATGGGCTCTGAAGGAAAAGGTATGCGGCGTTTAACGCGTGAATCATGCGATTATACGTTGAAAATTCCTATGCAAGGCACGGTAGAAAGCCTTAATGTTTCTGTGGCTACGGGTATTTGTTTATTCGAAGTTTTGCGTCAACGATGTTAAATAAACTAAGCTTGTTACAATCTGTTACGTTTAAGAAATCAGACAGATAAGTATTTATACTATAGTAACTATGTGTTAAGAGCAGTTATACAGAAGTTATGTTGAAGAAAAGGATTTCATGGCACGTTAGTGAGTCTGGTTTTCCCTTCAAGATCAGACTCACTTTTTTATTTTGTGATTTTATCATAGGCAAGCAAATAATAAGGTGAAATAAGCTCTTATGAAGAAAGCAAAAACAATCCTTCTTGTAGATGATGACAAAGAATTATGTGAGTTACTCGGTCAATTTTTACAGCAACATCAATATCAAGTTCTTTGTGCCTACGATGGTGCCTCCGCTATTAAAATGATAAAAGAAAAACAAATTGATTTAGTTCTACTTGATTTAATGCTCGCTTGCGAGGATGGTTTAGAAATCTGCAAGCTTATTCGACAAGATTCAAAAGTCCCCGTAATTATGTTAACAGCCATGAAAGGTGATAGTGAAAAAATCCTTGGTTTAGAATATGGAGCCGATGACTATATTACAAAGCCATTTAATAACCGCGAGCTATTAGCCAGAATTCGAGCGGTGCTACGCCGAGTCTATCCAGAAAAATAAAACGAGCCTACTTATAAGTTCGCCGGCTTTAAATTGATTACTCAATCACGTGAGTTAATGGATGAGGAAGGGCAATCCATAGAGCTCACTTCAGGTTTATATGAGCTGTTACTTGTTTTTGTAGAGCATCCAAACCGAATTTTGAGCCGCGATCAATTAATGGATACATTACACGGTCGTGAAGCGAATAGTTATGACCGTAGTATCGATATTCAGTTAAGCCGTTTACGAACTAAGCTTGATGATAAAAGTGCAAAACTAATTAAAACCATCCGTAATAAGGACTATATGTTGGTCGCGGATATTGATACTGCTCTTTGATTTTATACCGCTAATAACTCCGGTTGTAGAAAGTGGTCATACTTAGGGCAGAGCCCCGCAAAACAAATTTCATTAAACAGTTTTCGCGCTTCTTGATTGTCGGTACTCAGGTTTTGTAATCTAGGCATAAGTAAAGGTAAGTTTTTAATGCAGGTTGCCTCTTGAGCGGCTTCAAGTAAAGTAAATGCTTGTTCTAGATAATAATGATTTAATTGTTGATGTTCCTTTGTCGCAATAAGCATATGAATAACCTTTGTTAATGATATGCGATTATTATGTCACCAGATTCATTCTGGTATATGACACTTATGTAACGAATGGTAACAATCAGAGTTTATGTTTGAAATGTTATGACGAGCTTCAAACCTTTCGGTTTATTGTGTTTAAATTCTATTTTTCCACGTAAATCAGTTATTACATTTTTAGCGAACGTTAAGCCGAGACCGATACCGGGTTGTTGGTGGTTTTGGCCACGATAATTTGCATCTGAGACTCTATTCCGTTCCATGAGTGGAATGCCAGGACCATCATCATAGACAATAACAGTCGTTTCATGTTTGGTACTAAAAGCGTGTAATGAGACTACTTTGTCACCATATTTAACTGCATTTTCGATGACGTTTTGTAAGGCCATTTTCAGCATGATCTTGTTGGCTTTAAGTGAGATGCTTGGTTTGATATTGCTAACATCGATCTGGTTTTTTTTGGTTTCTAGCTTGCGGGCAAGATTCAATAATAATTGACTAATATTAACTTCAGCTTGTTGTTCAATTTTTTGATGTTCACTACTATAACTCAGCAATTGATCCAGCAATTGAGTCATTTCTTTAATATTGTGCAATAATTTTTTTTGCTGTTCATTTTGTGTTTGCAGTTCAATACGCATTTTAATACGCGTTAAAATAGCACGTAGATCATGTGAGGTTAAACCGAGTAATAAAGAACGTTGATGTAAAAGTTCACGTACTTGTTCTTGCATTTGTACTAAAGCTAATGCCATCTCTTGTACTTCGGCAGGACTCTTCTGAAAATCCCCAGGTAGTGTAGTAGGAGAATGGTACAAACCTTTGGCCAACTTAGTTAACAAGTTGATGGGTTTTAATAATCGCCATTTCCAAAGTGTGAGCCACCATAAACAAATGAGTGCCATAAACTCTAGTATTAAAAGTAGAGGTTCGTGTTTTGGAAAATGCAAACGGCTAGATTCTTTAAAATTTATCCAACGAGCTGGCGTAATCGACAGTGAGATTTGGTAAAGACCGGTTTGTGTAATGAGACGCTTATAATCTTCCCCCATTTCCGTAGACACTCACTTCTACGAACTCACGCAGCCATCTCAAATTGACTGGGTGATTGGTATCCAATCGATGAATGCCTTCGTTTGTGATTATAATACCCTTCGATATACTGAAACAAGCTTTGT
>JAWUYR010000052.1:0-7633 GCA_034110705.1 Gammaproteobacteria bacterium
GGATACCAATCACCCAGTCAATTTGAGATGGCTGCGTGAGTTCGTAGAAGTGAGTGTCTACGGAAATGGGGGAAGATTACACTAATAAAAACAATCAGCCCTATAAGCACACCAATGCCTGCTACTATAAATGCCACATCCCACCCGAAGGCCTTCGCCAAAAATCCGCATAAAGCGACACCAACTAATCCTCCAATATTAATACTAAGGTAAAATAACGTGAAGCCACTATCTCGTCTACCATCGTTAGTTTTGTAACAAGTGCCTAAAATATTGGAAATGTTTGGTTTAAATAAACCGTTACCAAAACATAACAAAGTTAATCCATAGTAAAAAGCGGCTTGTGATGGGATTATCAACAAAAAATACCCTATAGCTAAGAAAACACCTCCAAGCACAATAGCTCGACGACAGCCGATAACTCTATCAGCCAAGAGGCCACCAAAAATTGGAGTGCCTAACAATAAGGCATTAAAAGCACTGAAAATTAAAAATGAATGTGTATCGGTGTAAAGTAAAGCTTTACCCATATAGAGTACGAGTAATGATTGTAACGACCAGTAAGAAAATCGCTCCCAAATTTCTATTGAAAACAAAACAGCTAGAGCCTTCGGTTGTTTAATTAGGCGTTGCTCCGGTTTTGGATCGTCTATCGATGTTTCTAATGTATTCATTATTGCTCCAAAATATTATTATTTGTAGTAAGTAAAGGTAAAATAAAATGTTGTAATGCTCGTCTATATCCCTAAAAAGGGAAATAGTGATAAAAGAAGTAGAAAAACACAGTCAATACAACTGTATTTGAAGGAATTCTGAATTGTGCTATTAAGTGATTACTTTGCATCTGTATAACGGTTCAGTTAGAATCAGTAAGCATTTTCACTGAGAAACAAAGCCTTGTCAAGCCAGCCAAGTAAAAAGATCAAACTCATTCCCCATTTTGATACTCTGGAACATCACGATCCTAAACATTTGCCAACTGAGTCTCCCTATCCTGAAGATTATAAATCTGCCGCTGAATTTATCTACAGCTACCGTGGCAGTAGCGCAACCTTTAATGTTTACCGACGTGAGCTCGAGCGTTTGATTCAATGGTGCGAGCATGTGGCTTTAAAGTCATTCAAAAGCTTAAAACGACAAGATATAGAAAGTTATATTTATTTCTGTCAACGGCCTTATCCAGAATGGATAGCCACTAAGAAAGTGGAGCGCTTCATGAATAAAGAGGGGCAACGCATTCCTAACCCAGAATGGCGTCCTTTTGTTGCCACAGTCTCTAAAATGCAATTTAGTGAAGGAAGAAGGGCCAATACTAAAGATTTTATCTTGTCACAAAATGCCGTCAAATCTATTTTTGCCGTATTAAGTAGCTTTTTTAATTACTTAATTCAAGAAGATTATGTCAACTCAAACCCAGTGCAACAGATGCGACAAAAAAGTAAATTTATTCGCAAAACACAAGGCGCGGCACCTATACGACGTTTGTCAGAATTACAATGGGCTTATGTGATCGAAACTGCTGAAAAAATGGCAGATGCCGACCCGCAGCACGAACGAACCTTATTTATGATGGCCGCCCTATTCGGTATGTATCTACGGATTTCTGAACTTGCCTCTAGCGAACGCTGGGAACCACAAATGGGTCATTTTTTCCGAGATATGGATGGTCATTGGTGGTTTAAGACTGTCGGTAAGGGCAATAAAGAACGTAACATTACGGTTAGTGATGCCATGCTTAATAGCTTGAAACGCTATCGCCAAGCCTTGGATTTACCAACACTGCCAGCTCCTGGAGAAATGACACCACTGCTTTTTAAAAATAAAGGTCACGGTCCATTAAGCAGCACCAGACATGTACGAGAGATAGTGCAACAATGTTTCAATGCTGCTATTACACGTATGGAGCAAGATGGCATGAGCGAAGATGTGAATGAACTAAAAACGGCTACTGTACATTGGCTTCGACATACTGGAATATCAGAAGATGTGAAACACCGACCTAGAGAACATGTTCGGGATGATGCTGGACACGGTTCGAGTGCTATTACAGACTTGTATATTGATATCGAATTACGTGAACGACACGCGTCTGGTCGGAAAAAACATATTAAACCGGAATAACATCGATTACACCTTGTTTTCTTCAGCTTGTACATCTGTGTTATTTTGGCACACAAGACATAAAGCCATTGTCACAAAGTCACTACAAGCACTACTTTCTATCGTTTTTTTTAGAGCTTAGTGTTGGCTCCTGTCCAGATCTTTATTCCTAGCCTTAATGTCAACTTAAGCTTAAACTGTTTAAATAGACAACAACAATAAGAAATAAAAAAAATGGTTATACCTATAAATTTTCAGCGCTACTGCGAAGCTCTCTTTGCTGGCATTGTTCAAATTGAAAAATTTGATCTCAAACCCGAAGATAAAAGTATTTTGCAAACCAAAATCTACAATATCTTTCAGGGCTATACCTTGTCAAATTATGAGCATCTGTATGAGCTGATTAAACTCCAGATATTCCCTAAAGATTTTAACCCGGAAACAAAAGAAGATTGCCCTAATCTGGATTTCATCTGCAATGCTGCTTTTTATTTACTTAAGCTAAACTTAGAAAAATCTGACTCTTTACCTTACGTTATAAATAACATGCTTCGCACGACAAATACTGAGAATATCTTCAGTCAGGTATGGATAGAGCTTATAAGAAAATGTGGCTCTATATCAATCGAGCTAGGTAAGCCTCTATCCAAAGATGATAGCAACAAACCACTTTTCTTAATTTTTATACTAAGTAAATTAATCTCAGAAGAACCGTTAATCGCTTTTGAAAAAAGCGATAACTTCGCCGAATCTCAAGAAACAGTGAATGGTTTACTAAAAAAAATTAAGGAAAAATCCAGGATGGAACCGGACACAGTTAACAACACCCGCCAAAAATACATAGAAATCAAACAATCATTTCTACCAGCTGGCCTACCATATGATGTCGATGGTTTTTATCAACTATTGAGACATTGTTTTTTCGCTAGACAGTCCTTAAGCTATCCGGAGATAAATTCCTGTTTAACTTTACAGGGTTATTGTCACTATCAGATGTAAACTGAGTTAACGATTTCAACTTTATGTTTGAACCAACCATTGTGATTGCCCCCACAAAATAAGAATCACTCAGCTTGGCCTAACCACAGCCTCCACAAAACGGCTAACGATCATTTTTAACGGCTATATAACTTTTATAAGCCTGCGTTAGCATAAGCTTCTTTCGTAGTGTTTTATCAACAATCACACCAATACAACTAGCAAAACCACAGCGACATGGATGCTCTTGCCAATTTTCTAAATCATAGCCATAATCGTAGTATAGTTCCTCACCTTGCTTGATACCTTTAGTCGATACTATCCAAATTTCATCATCACCACTTTGTGCTTCACAATTTGTTTCACAGGCATGGTTAATAAGTCGTGCTGGGTTCCAACTTACATTGCCATCGATATCATATTCATCATTCAGTGTGAAAGTATAAACTAAACCAGAGCCGGTTCTTTTGGCGAGTTGACTAACCTCTTCAGCTCGTCTCTCTGACTCTTCTTTGCTAACAATATCTCCTACATATTGAATAATGTCAGTTCCTGCTGGAATATCAATTTTAGCGTAAACCCCATCACCATGAATTTTTGAGCGTTTGATTTGAATATAAGGATTATTTAGTCTCATTAGAATAGTCATCAATTAAAGCTGTGCATTGTAATTGTGATGCGATGTAAAAAGCAAGCGAATGTGCCCAATAAATCTAAGACAATAATGTCAATCAAGTCAACTCGGATGCACCAAATAAATTTAAACTAACTGCACATTCGTAAGAATAACAGCAAACAAAGAAAACTACTTTAAGATTTAGAACGAATTAACATAGTGGCACTGCTTGCTAGCGCAACAAGAAGCACCATAATGGCAAAAGAAATACTTGAGGTCACCGGCACACGCATTAGCAACGAACCAAAGATAGCAGCAATTAGAAACTGACATGATTGCAACGTTGCCGCAGCAGTTCCTGCAATATCACCAAAGCTCGCCAATGCACCACCAGCAGCAGCTCCCATGAAAAACACAGCGCCAGAACAAGCAATCGCCATGGTAATTAAGAATGTTGATAGGTACAAACCGATGAAAAAATTGATCAATAACATACTAAGACCACCGATGAATAATAAAATAACACCCACTTTTATTGTCTTATCAATTCCCCAATAACCAATTAATTTTGCAGCAATAATGCCACCAATAATAAGGATTGAGCCAAACGCGGCAAAGCAATACCCAAAATACTCTTGGTTAACATGCAATAGTTTAATAATAATAAATGGAGATACCGAAAAAAATGAAAAACAAATCGTAACGCCAAAACTTGCAAACAACGTATATTTAATGAAATTTCTTGTTGTCAAAATTTGCCAATAACGTCGAAAAATATGTCGATCAATCTTTTTTCGATTAGCGAGCGGTAACGTTTCGCAAATAAAGAAAATCGTAATCAACAAGACAAAGATACCCAGGCCAGACAAAAACCAGAAAACAGAACGCCAGCCTAAAAAATGCCCTAAGTAACTGCCAATAATTGGTGCAAATGTTGGTGAAATGCCAATAGCAGCATTCAACCAACTATATAGTTGACCACTGCGCTCATCGTCGTATAAATCTCGTACAATAGCAAAAGCTACCACCAGCATGCCACAAGCGCCAATGGCACAAATCACTCGAGCGGCAATAAGCATCTCAATAGTGTTTGCTAGCGCACAAGCGACATTGCCAAGTATGAATATAATTATTGAGGCTATTACTGTTCTATAACGACCAAATTGGTCAGCTAAAGGTCCCATGAATAATTCACTAATACCAATTGTTAACAAAAATAGACTTAAAGAAAGCTGGATCAAAAATTGAGTAGTCTGAAAAACGGCCTGTATTTCTGGCACGACTGGAATAAAAATATCCATACCAAAAGCAAAGCTAAAGACAAAAGGTGAAAGTAATAAAGCAACCAAACTGATCTTTTTGTTATGCATCTCTTTAACGACTCTCTATTCGAAGGCATTTATTCTATAAGACTTGTATAATTATTACTAGCACTTTATACTTAGCTAAGCACATGATTTAAAACTCTTCTTTACTTCTCTTGGATAGACGCATAGTGATAAATGAAATCATACGAGTTGTTATTATTGATGATCACGAACTTGTTCGTGAGGCTTTTGCTCATCTTTTACAAAATGAACAAAGCATTGATGTAATAGGAATGGGTAAATCGGGTGAAGATGCGATTAATCTTGCAACAGAATTAAAGCCCGATGTTATTATCCTAGATGTACATATGCCAGGTCTTGGTGGAATTGAAGCCGCACGTAAAATTTTACGTCTGAATAGCAATACTAAAGTTATTATTCTAAGTTCTTTTAAACAAACTCCATTCCCAACACGCTTAATGGAGCTTGGTGTACATGGCTACTTGCATAAAGGAACCAATAAAATTGATTTAATACACGCAGTTAAAAATGTACATTCTGGCCATGTATATCTTGACCCGGAAATTGCCCGTAAACTAACCCTCGAAAAATTTGGCCACGAGGACATCTCCCCTTTTTCTGAATTAACCGAACGCGAACTTCAAATTTTCTTAATGCTGGTCCACGCAGTTCCAGTAGAAAAAATAGCCGATTACTTATGCTTAAGTGCCAAAACTGTCTGCGGATATCGTTACGCTTTGTTTGACAAATTGCATATTCACACTGATGTTGAATTAACCCATCTTGCTTTTGAGCACGAATTTTTACAAGATCCATTGACCGGCTAAAACTTAAGTAGCCGCACACTATTCTACTCGCCAATAACACCTATTTATTTTTACTATAAATCTCGCATCTTGTAGTAGAATCGTTATATAATCTTCGGCCTTGTTCACTACCGAGCTTATATCTTATGTGGTTTAAAAATCTACAAATTTATCAATTTACCAAAGCCTTTTCCATTAGTGCCAATGATTTAGAAACAGCACTACAACAACAGTCTTTTCGCCCATGCGCAAGCATTTTGCCTAGTAGCATTGGATGGACAGCTCCTATTGGTTATGTAGATGACGCCCCTTTAGTTCACCAAGCCAATGGCATGATTTTAATAGCCCTTAATATTGAAGAGAAAATTTTACCTGCCGCTGTGATTAATGAACAGCTTGGACTAAAAGTAGAAAAGCTTCAAGACGAGCAAGATCGCAAACTATCCAGCAAAGAAAAAATGGCATTAAAAGACGAAGTCTATGCCGATTTACTGCCACGCGCTTTTAGCAAAAGCCAAAAAATGTATGCTTTACTCGACCTTGAAAAACAATTGCTGCTTATTGACACTGCCTCTCGTAATAAAGCTGAAGACTTCATTGTTTTTTTACGCAAAACATTAGACAGCTTGCCGGTTGCTGTACCAGAAACAGTGGCCCCTGGTATGTTAATGACCAAATGGTTAAAAGCTCAGCGTGCACCACAGAACTTTGAAATTGCCGATGCTTGTGTGCTGTATGATAGTAAAGTCGATGGCGGCACCATTCGCTGCACCAAGCAAGACCTACTTTCACCTAACATTACTGCCTTTATGCAAGAAGGCATGGAAGTGGTACAGTTACAATTGCTTTGGAAGGAGCACTTACGTTTTGTATTGCGTGATGATTTCTCTATTACTAGCTTAAAATTTACAGATGCCATTCATGACTTAGCAAAAGACATTCATACGGAAAATGCTCAACAGGAAATGGATGCGAACTTTGTGATTATGTGTCAAACATTGAATGAGTTTCTTGAACAGTTGTTTTCCTTATTTCTCAAAACAAAAGAATTATAAGCAATTAAAGTCTTGTTTCTGCCAAAAGGCTAGGTGCTTTTTCAGCATTTCCTCAGAGTCTTCTGGCAGAATAATTCCTAGCTGCTGTAAAGCATTTAACGTTTTCTTACATTCAACCTCAACAAATTCAATATTTTCATCAACATCATAGTAACTGATCAAGGGAAATAATGGATTCTGCTCGGAGATAGTGACTAATTTTTTACGCCATTCGTTATTAGGCAACATTTCAATTTCATAGCCAATATTTTTTAAATCAATAAATAAATCTTCATAACAAACTTGCTTACTGTTAACAATATTCCAACCTTCGGCATGCTGGTAGGTTCGCTTTGACAAGGCAACAATCGCTTTAGCAATAAAATCTACGGGGAGCATTTCATGTTGATTCTTTAGCTTTGGTGCTGCCTTCATTGCTATTACACCGAGAATTAAGCGAGTTAAATTATTTTCGCCTGTGACACTATGCCCACTAATTTGTCCCAAACGATAAATATCCAGAGGAATACCAGCCTCTTGGGCTTTCCACAGCACCCATTCAGAAGCCCATTTAGTCATGGTATAACCAAAGGCTAAATCTTGGTTCATCGGGGCAACACTAGGCGCCCCCTTAATCTTCCCCCATAAAAGTGGACACCAATTTGTTAAACTATGAAAAACAAAGAGGTGACATATGTCAAAAAACGCAAGAAAATATACGGCAGAATATAAAGCTGAAGCACTGAAGCTAGCGCTAAGCTCAAGCTCGGT
>JAWUYR010000053.1:0-43556 GCA_034110705.1 Gammaproteobacteria bacterium
AACCGTGGCTTACAATTCTTAGATTTAATTCAAGAAGGCAACATCGGCCTAATGAAAGCAGTCGACAAATTTGAATACCAACGTGGTTACAAATTTTCAACCTACGCCACCTGGTGGATTCGACAAGCCATCACCCGCTCCATTGCCGACCAAGCACGGACGATTCGTATTCCAGTGCACATGATCGAAACCATTAACAAAATGAATCGCATCTCACGCCAAATACTACAAGAAAGTGGTAACGAACCAACGCCAGAAGAATTAGCCGAACGCATGGAAATGCCAGAAGACAAAATTCGCAAAGTGTTAAAAATTGCCAAAGAACCAATATCAATGGAAACCCCAATCGGCGACGACGAAGACTCACACCTAGGTGACTTCATCGAAGATGCCAACAGCCTAGCCCCAGCCGACTCAGCGGTAACAGCAGGCCTAGGCGAAGCCACTAACGAAATATTAGAAGGCCTAACCGAACGTGAATCAAAAGTACTACGTATGCGTTTTGGTATCGGCATGAACACCGACCACACGCTAGAAGAAGTAGGCAAACAATTCGACGTAACAAGAGAACGTATCCGCCAAATCGAAGCCAAAGCCCTACGAAAACTACGCCACCCATCACGCTCCGACAAACTTCGCAGCTTTATGGATCACGACCAATAAACCAAACACAGCCTCCCCTGTGCAAGCAGGGGAAGGATAAGATAGAGGCTCTAAATAACCCCAGCCCCCTACCAATATCCCCAAAATCTGCTACAATTCTCAGCCGATTATCACTGAAATAACAACTCGTTATTCAGACAACATGCCGCAAACCATGCAAAAATAACTACCCGTGTTACGGGCCCATAGCTCAGTTGGTTAGAGCAGAAGACTCATAATCTTTTGGTCCAAGGTTCGAGTCCTTGTGGGCCCACCAGTTCAAACAAATAGTTAGAAGAAATTGGTAAAGTTCGAAAATCCTGGTACTACCATGGTGCTATCCGAAGGGTGAATGTTCATCTACCGCTACCAATCATGATATAGTCACTGTTGGTTGATTTGAACTCATATAGAGTTAGCATTGGGGCGTCATTTGAAACAATTTTTCTTCTCGTTAAGCGATGGCAACAGACATAGTAATTATCTACTTTTAAATACTATCTGTATAGTATTAGTTATATCAATGTGTCTCTCACTTCCAAGTAAATTAGGGATTAATTGAGCGGTCCATTTACAAGTATGAGCCGGTTGTAAAGTTCCTAAACATTGATTGCTAATGCTATGTAAATCTTGTGGTAAAACGCTCCCTGCTGCAGCATGTATGCTTGAAATCGTAACAGGCACCGGAGCTTGGTTAGTTAATGTAAATTCAACTGGGTAGGTTTCACCTACAAGCACTCCAGTGGAGTGGTAAGGTATGTATCGAGTTTACGCGTAAAATATTATCGGCAAACGTTATTGTGCTTAATGCCAATAATGCGACGAATAAGATACGGATGTTGATTTTCTTCATGATGATTCTCCGTTAATAATTAAAATTGGTAAGTAAGCCCGAGCGTAGCCTGGTTTTGTCTAATATCAGCTTGTGGACCTTTAGTAAGGTGCGATGCCACAGGACTTTGCCCAAGGTCAGTTTTGCCAAAATCTTGATAGCTATCTTGTATGCTGATGATCCAATGTTGGCCAGCATAATAGCGCAATCCCAAGCCGACTAAATAACTAAAATTTGTCGTACTGTGACTAGCAAAGGCTAATGACTTACGTGGGTCATTGTTAGCTAGTGCACTTTCTTGATAAGCATAGCTTTCATTTCTGCTGACACCTAAACCAAGCTCAGCGAAAGGAGCAAAATTATCCCATTGAATTAAATCAAACTGCGAAACAACGAGCAGGCTCTGAGTGCGAATTTTGTAATTATAATTATATGAAGGTATAGAATAAGGAGCCACAATCCCTTTAACATTTACACCATCACTATAATTATAATGTATTCCAACACTCAAGGCATGTGGCCAAAAAGCTAAGTGCGAAAAGTAATAACCGGTATCAACGCCAAACATAAGGCTAGAACCTACTTCAGCTGGGCTATAGTGTTCTATCCCATTTGAGCCAAGTTTCTGTTCTTGTGGCTTTCTATCGAGAGTAGCAAAACCAAATTGTCCCCCGAGATACCAGTTCCCTTGCGATTGAATTTTTGTAGCCGCAATAGAATGGTGACGATGGTAATGGCGGATATGGCGCCTGTGATAGTGATGCACTGCAACTTTAGTATGATGTAGCGTCATTTTTTTCTTGTGGCATGAAAGTACTTTTTTAGTGTAATCTGAAAGCATCTTTTTATTATTGTTATGAACAGCGTGAGTAGATTTATTCGAACGAACGACTTTTGTTTTTGGTTGTTCTTGAATAACAATTTTGTTTTTACCTACATGAACAATGCGTAGATTATCATCGTTGTTCAAGTTTTGAATCGTAATGTCAACGTTGCTGCTTTTTGTTTTTGATTTGTGCACCGATGCTGCTGCGATGTCAATATGGCTCGCGTTTGCAAATATGGAGGTAGCTAGGGCGCCACATAAGATAAACACTAATAGAAGATGTGATTTTCTTTTCATTTTCCCCTCTTTTTATATTATTAGTTATTTTAAAAGAAATGACATGATAATTGGAAATCGCACAATTATCAATCAAATACTAATATCATTTTTAATGACTAACCTATATGAGTCATTAATTGACTGTTTGTATTTAACTTATGATGATCTTGCCCTGAAACATCCAACATCACACCGATGCATTTAATATTATATTAAGTAAACTATGACTTAATAGCCTGTTTTCTAAACAATAAAAGTTATTGACAAGGTTTTTTCTCCTGAAATATTACGCTTTTTAATAAGTCTTTGTTTCAAACAGCCTGGCCATGAAATTGGGTGCAACATGCATGGTCCTAAAACCACACTTGTATTAGCGACATATCATGTAAATAAGCAGCTTGCTTCTAAAAAATTTCAACAATACCATCAAGAGATAAGAACCTCTCTGATGATAAAAAAGTAACAGTTACCAAGCCCTGAACATCCAGTATTGATACAGATTATGGCTGAAGCCTTAGAAAAAATAGGCTTTCTTGAACTTGCACTAAGACTTTCCCCTCCCCTTGAATGTCAAGGTACATCAGCAATTGTCTGAATCACGTAAACAAGAATCTATTGCTGAATATCTGTTACGATTGAGTAAAACGAAGGGCGAGGTTATTATTTTTGATGCGTGGACTTGCCCAAAAATATTTTTTGGAGGACCTTAAGCATACGTAAGATATTTAGCAGAAACAGTACCTGTAAATATTAGAATGGACTTTGTAAACGATGTACATACGCTCGATTTAATTTTTCCTTCTTTAGATGCCCTACCAGGCAAGACAAAGGCCGCACTATTAACTGAATGACAAAAACTCGTAAAGGAGTTTCAACAAAGATACAAAGGAACCATAGCTACCATTAATAATCTATTCAACCGTAAACTACGCTATAATTTACATTAATTAGTCTTACAGGAGATATTCAATGACACAACTTTTCAAATGGCATTCTCAAGTACGTGATTACGAAGTCGATATGTATGGCGTGGTTAATCATGCAATTTACATTCATTATCTGGAAGAAGCCCGCAATGAATACGCTAGGCAGTGTTTAAAATGTGATCTCCAAGATTTTTTAAAATCTGGTTATTCTTTCGCGGTTGCAGGGTTAGAGATTCAATATCGCCGCCCTCTTTTTCCGCAAGATAAATTCTATATTACTTCTACATTAGACAGCTATGACAAACGACGACAATATTATGTGCAAGAGATGTTTTTAGAAGCTGATGATACTTTAATATCAAAAGCGATAATTCATATAGCATGTGTTGATGTAAAAACTGGCCGGGCTTGTTTTCCTGAAAAATTAAAGCAACCTATTGAGGAAAATAGTAATGCACGTAAAGATAGCACACCTCAAAAACTTCTCTAAATTAGTTAAATAGCTTTAGGTGTAACGTTCATTAAGGTGTTCAAACCTATAATAAGTGCTACATTTTCTTTTTCGTTCGCCTCATCTGGATTAATAAAGTCATTGCTAGCACGGTGAGCTACAACTACACATAAACAGCCTGCTTTGCAGTGTCGTAGGCTTGCTAGTGTAAATACCACCGAGGACTCCATCTCTAAATTTAACACATTCATCTCGTTTAACTCAGCTAGAATTTTTTTATTACGATGCGGCAACCCTTCAATGCTACGCCCTTGTGGGGAATAAAATCCAGGGGCTGATGCCGTCAATCCTGTTTTGTAGTCTGCTTGCTTTGCTTGACACTCAAGCTCTAGCTGGTGGATAACTTGGTGATTCGCAATAGAAGGATAACCTGGTTGCACGTAGTAATCTTCTAAATTACCAAGCCGCACAGCGGCAGTGCTAACCACCAAGTCGCCTAATGCCACCTCGGGTGAAATAACCGCGCAAGTACCTATTCGAATAAAAACGGGGTTTTTAGTAATTTGTAAAATTTCGACTAATGCAATTTCAGCTGAGCCCACAAGAATAATTCGCTCGGCTAAATCACCAGGCTTTAAAAATATATGATAGAGCCTACCTTCAGCATCTGTAACATTATTGGCATTATTGAGTTTTTGTTTCATATGATGTCTCTTTTTAAATTATTAGTATTCGCACATAACATAACAAGTTTATTTAATCGAATAACCAATATTAGTAGAATTTTTACACAAAATTCTCATAGAAAAATAAAACTATAACATAAATAGACCCTCTTAATATTAAATAAAGATTCAAACACTATTATAAATAGCGTAGTACCAATATAACTTTAGCCTTATGATTAGCATCTACTCCAGATTAGAGTTTTTATAAGTATATAATAAAAATTAAGAGCCTCATTTATGATAGATTTCGGGAGCGCTATGGTAATTCACTCTTTGATGATTCAAAACCGAGATGAAATTAAGTCTATCCAGCGAAATTTATGCCTTAGGGATCACCTTTATTGAAATGTTAATGCCATCGATACAAGAAAACGAAAATAAGTTCGGTCTTTCGGGTTGGCCCTCTCTTTCTAGAAAAAATAAACTTAGAGTATATTTAGAACAGTGGCAAAATAATTACTTAGGTACACTAAATAGTAATGATTTAGAGATTAATAGTTTACGATTAATCACAAATGACTTAATTACTCTTATCATCGAAATGATTAATGAAAGCTCTGTCGATCGCGCCAAAATGGCGCCACATTTTAGATACGTTAACTCTTATGCAATTTTCTATGAAAGATAATAAATTCGTACCTACGGAAACCCCACCACTTAGACCACCGGCCTATCTCTGTGATAATATAGACGTTCCTATAAGAAACTCAATACCTAGGCCAACAACGACCACAACATTGCGTGGAAGAACCAACCAAACTGCAAAAATTGATAGTGGCAAACAGAGGTCATTAACACCTGAAACTCGCAAGCATCCTTCGCAGAAAAATTGCATCATAAGTTAACGATTAGGTCACAAGAAAATCCATTTCAAATGTTAATCATTATAGGAAATAATATGCAACAAGTTCATTACTCACTCGCTGATTTTAGATCTGAACTAAAAGATTTTTTAGAAAATCAGTTTGTAGGCGCAAGTGATATATTGCAAAAGAATGTCTTTCCTTTTATGAATTATGAATCCCTGTGTAACCTAAGGCTCGTTAATAAAATCTTTAAGGATATTGTAGATTATTACATCAATAACAATCAAAAATGGGCATTAGTAAACGAACTTTACTTTAATCTTTATAATAATAGACTTCCAACTTCAATACAGCCTATAATTCGTATTCGTGAGGCAATAGATTATTATCCGATTGAAACTATTGAACGGTTAAAAATTATATTTACAGTTTCCGAAAATGATGAACAGGTTACTAGTGATATTGAAACTATTTTTTATTTAATACGCGACTTTTTTCAATTATCAAATCTACCCACTCATTTAACCCGCACCTACACTGAGCTATCAGAGCCGCAAACAAATACATTTAACAGAAATTTTTTCAACAATCATGGCGACGACAAAATCAACCAACTAATAAATATTTTTGAAGGGCTAACAGATGAAAACACGAAGTTATTTTTTAATCTTATAAAATCAATCCTCCTTGGAAAAACCAGCTCAGAAACTCAAATGTCAGTAACAATTAATCCACTTAATAGGAACCAAAGCAATGAAGACTATATTATTCGTTTACGACGAGAATCACTCGAATATTTGACCGACAGATTTCACACAGCAAAGCAAGCCAATAACAATGCAACTCTTTTTTTAATACTGATTATAACCTCTACAATCATTATATTTACAAAATGGACTAGCAATGAGTTAAGATGGAAAATTCCAACTATATTAGTCATGACATTTATATTTTGTAGGTATCTTTATGGATGTCATACAAACACTAAAAATGGAAAAGCGCTATTGAAAAGACTAACCGAGATGAAAGCCATATTCTATCCACCAGAGAATCCTACAGAGCGCAGCCCGCTACTTCCCTCTTAATACCATCGTGGCTGTATTTCAAAATGGCATAATCGTTGACAAAAAGACTGTGGAAAATATTTATTTCAATAATTAAGAGCATAATGGTTCTAATTACACTATATTTAATAACAAGCATGAATTGATGTCACGCAATAGCGACTATGCAAGAAAATGGCATTATAAACTCAATTGGTTGGACAAATGATCAATACAAAACTATTCGACTTACCTTTTAACGACGTTATTGATTTATATCAACAGCGTATGCTAGCCGAAGAAAAAAATGACCTAAGACTAAGGACAAAGTTGTTACTTAACCATCCTGAATTGTTTAATAATGACGTTATGGCACAACTAATGGACACTTTTAAAAAGATAATTTCACTCCAACATAATAGGCCTTCATAAGACTGAGCCTATTATGATGCATAGAAAATGAAGACCACCTTTATATTAATTCCCTTAACTCATAGTAACCATCCATCGCCGGCTTATTCATCACGACTAAAAAAGCAAGAAAATAGGAGAGGGGAATCTGAGTTAATCCCCAAAAATGATTCATATTAGGCCAATAAAGCAGTTCTATCTGTTGGTGCTATCAAGAAATTTGTATCAACAACTTGTATACCGGTTAGTAAATCTGAAATTGGTTTTTGCCCTAGGTCAAAACCATTTAAACAATTTACAAGCAGAGCAGCATCTACATGAACGTATCCTTTTTTGGGTGAGAATTTCACAACTTGAGAATTTAAGAAGTCTTTTGCTGAACTAATGGCCTCCGTAGAACGACTGTACGGCTTGTAATGCTTTAAAAGCACCAAAAGATAAAATTTATCATGATGATAATTAATGCTTCCTGTGCCCCGATAAGAATTTATCTCTTGTATGTGACTTTGCCCATTATATTGGGAAAGCGTTAACACAAGGTTGCTAGGTAAAAATTCTGGATGCTTTTCAAAAATAGAGCTAATCGCAGGTCCGATAGGACGACTTTCTGTAATTCTATCGTCATAGAAGTAAAAATGGACCGTCTCTTCAGGGTAACAAGTGGCTAGCCGATGTGCTTGCATATATAATAAAAGAATTTTATTTTCTTCAAAGGCATATGAGGCCTTGAGCCCATCAGACATATAGTCTTCGTTGAATAATACCTTCTTTATTTCATTAAAAACAGTACCTGCAGGTAGCTCATTAAGTACATCTGCTAAAAGTTTTTCATCTAAAATGACCTTTTTGTCTGGAACAGTCTCAGCCAATTGCTTGGAAAAAATGCTAATAATATTAACAACCAAATCTTTTCCCACGCTTCGGCTTCGGCGACCATTTATAAAATCGGTATTATAGTCTTGTCGGTTTGACGAAATCATAGTTACCACTTCTCTAGCACCATAACGCCTAATCTTAGAAACAAAATGTGCCAAGAGTGGATGTGCCTTGGTTGCTGTTAGGCAACAAAAATAGGTATAGTGCTCTGGTGGCAAGCTTGAGACAGCACCACCTAGCTGTATAGCTTTAGCCAAACAACCATCGTAATCCAATCCGCCGGCAACAATCGTCATTAATCCCTCCTTAATCTATTATTTATATTTTACCTTGGTGATTCTAAAAAATAAGTCTTAGAGATGTTAATTTATAGCACATTGACTATAACTTTTATTACGAAAAATAGTTAGAAAAGAGCACGGGCTTCAAATCATAAAATTTAGACTATACTGAAATAGTAGTAAACAAAACACAGCGAACAAGGATGAATGCAATGTTGAAAAAACCATTTTTTACATGTCTCTTTATTGCTTTATTAGGTGCAGGGTTAACCGCCAATGCCTCAGCCGATACAGAGGGAAAAACAATGGAAGATAGTCAGTTCTCCGGAACCATCTCAACGAATCAACAGAATCAATCTCATCTCAAAAATCACAAAAAATATGGCTCCATTGAATATATGACCGCAGAAAAACGTTTTCGCACTCCATATGGTTTTAGAACTAAACAAATATTAGAGCCCGCGCAAGATGTTTTTCGTAACAATGAAGACAAAAATTCTTCGCAGTGAATTTCCCCAATTTCGTTTATTACTTAGCTAATCGTTGAAGGAATCAAAGTATCGAGCCGGGCCGTATAATATAGAAGATATAAACTTAGTCACCGGAGCCGCCAATGGCAACCATAAGGCGTTGGTCATGAACATTTAATCATTCGGATGATGGCTTACGTGTTCGTGCGGCAGGGGCAGCAGCACGCGGAGGACACTGGACATTACTTGAGAAGATAATCAATAACGATCCAAATACTCTCGAGACAATACTGCCTAGCGTTTGCTTTGGCCTGGGTGAAAATGGCGACAAAAAAAATATAGATAATCTTTTGCGATTGAAACCAGACTTAGGCAAAGGGAATATCAACCATTTATTCTACGGCGCAGCGACTACAGGGCAAGTTGATTTAATTCTAAAGCTGCTACATGAAGCCCGAACTAAACAGTGACTGGTTGAATTAAACATCCAAATCATACTCCAGGAATTGCTCGAAAAAGGCCATTTAGAGCCCGCTTATCAACTCATGAAAGCAAAGGAGATATTTCCACCTCAAATATTATCACCTGGTATTTTGAAGTTGTTAGCTCGCTATAAAGAGCCACCTTGTCGCTAATATTAAAATATCAGTTACAATATCAATAATATGGCTTATAAATTACCGACACTCATCAACATAACCCGCAAAATCCGAGACTTGTTCAGTTTTCCTGATGACGTGCCTGACAATATTCCGGAACTTACTTATATTCGCACTGTCTTTTACAAAGCTAAACCATGGCTAAATTCGGCTATGCAACATAGTCAGAGTGTTTTATATTTTAATATTCCCTTTGAGCTTTCACTACCCACCATGCATAAAAAGGTAAGTGAGACACATCCTGTCGATGTTACTCTGTTTGTACAGTTAATGCTGACAGAGGTTGCATTATTATCAACTAAGCTTGCTCAAGAGCGCGCCCAGCATAACCAATTAGCCGATGTGACACTCACAGCAAAACTTGATTTTTTAATAAATTACCTTCAAATCAGGCCTGTAAAAAGTGATGCGCTATGGTGGTATTTAGCCTGTGCTGTTTTATTTCGAATTTCACAAACCGAAACCGCTACGCGAACAGAGTTACTCCTAATGCTCGAAGCTATTGAACACATAACCTCTACTGCCCATAAAAAAGGCATACATTATTGGATTATAAAATATGGTGGTCAGCATTCTTTATTTACATTACAAGATACACAACGATTAGACGCAGTTTTTCCTGCTGTGCCTTGGCGACATGTTGCTTTATCGACCTTATCTCGTCATCATTTCGTGTATAAGCAATTAAATAATAAGAATTATTTTGAGAAAATAACAAACTATACCGGCCCGATTACCGACCCTAAAAAATTATTTATAGAAATAGCATTTTCTGATGGCACAACTCATCGGATGGAGTTCACTAAGCAAATGTTATTAATCTACGCAGCGCATATCCATGCCCCAGCTCCCCCTATTTTAAAAGTTAATTTTCCAGATATTACGGGTACCGTTGCTGATAATATTAATATAGAACTACGTCAGAATTTACGCAGGCTTAAGCACTGTAATGCGAGGGGACATTTACATCCCAGCTTCTTTACAGAAAAATCAACCGTGATACGAGGCCAGATCATCCGCGCAATAGAGCATTGTGGCCTAATAACCTCTGAGCACAGCCGTGCAGAATATTTAAAAAGACTAAGTCAGTGGGATCATAAAACAAACCAGCCTGAATATACAAATCGTTTGCTGTTGATGAAAAAATTAAGTGGTTTTAACCCACAACATACCCTACATTTTTTCCATTCTTTTCTTATCGAAACACCTTTCGGTTTGCCAACTGAAATACGTAACACCATTCAAGAAACCATAAAACAATGTTTATATTATTCTGACCAAGCCGAAAAAATATTAACCGGAAAATATGCTGTTTCTAAAAAGTATAAGATATTATTTGAACTCGCTAAAGCTTTTGTTAATGAACTCGTTACCAGTCAAAATACCAGAATCCTTAATGTTGGCACCCCTATTTTACCCGGTGAAAAATATTCGGGACATGCTATTTATGTGGCCTTTAAATTTACTGCAGCCAATCAAGTAAGAATCATTATTAGTAATGGCGGGCTCGGTGTTAGGCAATTTCACCGCTCAACAACAACCGGCATTGAAAGAGATGCTGAAGAATATGACTATGCCGCCTTTGAGGTTTTATCATTAACGCCAGCCAACCAAGAAAAATTAAGCCACTATGTTTATCGAATTATGCAAACACGATACACACAAGCATCAACTGGACCAGGAGAAGGCAAAGGAAATGGCAGCAATCGTAACGCTAATTCGTTTGATGATATTGTAAGAGATATCTACTTACGTATACATCAAGTAAAAGAGCCTTCATATTTTCGTGGCTATCAATTCAAGCCTTTTTATTTGCAACGAGATGATTTGCAACAATCATTGTTAGCGCAGTTTACCGGTAATTGCACCATACATAATCTAAAAAAAGCCCTACAAATTGCCTATGACATGGACGATACCCTTTTTGGTAAATTAGAAGACAACCTAATTATTGGTTTTGATCAGAAAGTAACACAATGGGCAATGCAGCTTTAATAGCATCACCCCTCATTCAGCCTCATTAGAATGATAAACATAGAGTCTGACACCTCAAGCAATATTTTATCGTTAACATTTAGCTAATATTTATAGGGTAGTATCTATGTAATAATAATAATAAAAAGATACTCATACATTTTACTGACTTTCCCCTCGTGGCTGTATCAGCTAATTGTAACAAGTACCCAGTTGATGAAGATAATGAAAAATTATCATCCATGGCAAGCTACCTGTTTTCAAATGAAACACTTTCGTGTGACACACTAGGCACTATAAAAGAAATCCCCATGCCGGGAACGAAAAAACTTCATATTGGTTTTGGGTTCTGGTTTAACCTTGACCTCATTGCACAACGAAAAAGTGACTATGTGGTTATTTTTGATATTGATCCGACATTGGCTCAGTTTTATTATTGTCTTTCATTAGCTCTTCGTCAATCTATATCAAGAATTGATTTTCTTGAATTATTTATTGTTATTTTGAGAAGATATAACTTAGTTAAATCTATACATGCAATAAATAATGAGCAACATTTACGAAGCTCACTTACCTCATTTTTAACTGCAGAAGGCTCATGGTTGAACTCTGTAGAAAATTATCAATTCGTAAAAAAAATATTTGTCGATGAACGTATCATCTTTTCACTATTCAACATCTCAGACAGTAGTAAACAACAACAAGTTTTTATTTGGTTAAGTAATAATCGGCACAGATTCTCTCTTGATACACTCTATTTAACTAACATTTATGAATGATTTTTGCATAATGCTAATATAGGCGCTCAGAGAACGTACCAAAAATTTGTCAATATTTTATCTAAATTAACAAATGAGTTGATTATTATTGATTCTTTTTATCCGATTATAGGTGAGTGCCCTGGTTTTGGCCCACCTCAGCGTATATCAATAGGAAGAATGCCAAGCCTTGTGAAACAAAAGCCTCGCCCTGTATATACTAATATGTATTCTGGACCTGTACGAAAAGCCATCGTTTTTAATTAAGACTATTTTTAAAAAATCTTAGAATCAATCTCTAAATAGAGAAAAAAGTCATTCAAAAACCTTCCTCTCTATTTATACAAGGCAGGCTAAAAGCTTTTATTGCTCGTCATTAAAAAAGTACCGCTAGTAAGCTGAGTTTTAGACTGATTTAAAACGCTAAACTCAGCATTAAAATCACCACCAGCAGACTTGGTCTTGAGCGTAACCTTTTTTCCACTGGCTATTAAACTTGTATACGAAAAGTTAATAAACCAATTAGAGGCTAAATTATATCGTATCGCAAGTTGAAGCGTTGGTGCAGTGTAGCCAATGGACTTGGTATCTGTAACAGTACTGGAACTGGCAGCCCCAGTATAACCTTGGAGTTTACTGCCTGTTTCGTCAGTCGTCGCCAACGTTGACATCTTCATGCTCAACAGGCTAACACCAGCACCGATACTTGCTTGTAAGTTTTTCGTCATTGGAACATAGAACATTCCAAGAATGCTCGCCACCCCTGAAACAGCATAATTATTTTGTGTATTGTACGAATTATCAGTTAATGAATTAGTATAGTTTCCGCCAAGGCCAGTGTATTGCGCTAAAATACCCCATTGATAATGGTTGATTAAATTGCCTGTATAGCCAACTTGAGCAGCAATTTGAGTATGAGCACCAGAAACACCAACATTACCAAAGTTTGCAATAAGTTGATTATCTGGATCAGAGAAAAATTTAACCTTATCTGACACTGTAGTTGTTGTTTGCCCTACCCCTACACCAAAGTAGAAACCTGTTTGATAATTTGAGGCTTGGTCTGGAGTTAATGCTTGGCTGCCAAAAAAAAACAAAACATGCGCTGGTAAAGATCAATAACTTTAATTTTTTCATTTAAACATTCCTTAATTAAATAATAGACAATTGTTTTTACCTGTTGTTCCGCATTTCTATTCCCACGGTAACAACATAAACCGTTATTCCAAAATAACTGGAAACTAATACTCTATAATAATCACTATTTCAGAAGGAATTCTACACTAAAAGTGTAGATTCAAGAAGCTTTAGTCTGAGATATAAGATTATGTACTAAAATTTGCCCACAATTAACTAATTTGTGTTTAAAATGTCTAAAGATAAATTTTATATTATGGTTAAGATTAAACATTCTAATAGATTATTTTCAAGAATATACGTACATTAAATCTTGTTACAATTTTAATAGTAACTAGTCATAACTACCTATACAATTTTATGGTGAGTACTTCATTCCTTATCTATACTAAAAGTACATTTTCGAAATAACAAAAGGAATCAATTATGGATGAAGCAGAATGCTAAAGATTTACTTGCCCTTTGTTAGAATTTGGTTTTAATAACGATTGTGAATGGTGAAAACTTCACCCTAAAATCAAAGCATAAATGATCATAGCTAGATTCTAATTAATGAGGGTATCTAAATACGCTAACCTTATATATGCACTAATACTTGTAATAACATAATAAGGCCGACCAATATCACTAACATATTGAACAGGCGATTTAACCAAATTTCACTAATTTGATGACGCCAGTGTGTTGCTAACTTAGAGCTCACTATCATCGGTATTCCAACCCATAACAGCGCCGGCAAATAAATATATCCCAGTGTATGAGCGGGTAATGGTTTATTCCATCCGAGAAATACATATACCGAACAAAATAATAAAAGCACCGGCTATCATGCAGTGTCCAAGCACTGCTTTCATTGTGTAACCAAAGCGTCTAAAAAAAACAACTAAAAGCACACCGCCACCAATCCCAAACACATTGCCTAACCCATTGACCAAACCAGCCCCTATTTTTAATAGGCTATTGTTTAAGAAAGTATTAGGCGGCATAGCTTTTATTTTTTGAATGCGTTTAATTAAAGGCAGACTTAGTACCAAGATAGAAAACAGAATGGCAAACCATTTCCCAACTAAAATTGGAGCAACAAAGTGTAAGAATATCGCCGCTAAAAATGAATTGAGAACTAATAGACTTAGTAAGCGTTTATCTAGCTTCAGAAGGTGTCGATGCGTCCAAGCACTGGCTAGAATTGCGAACCAACCGCACGCCAAGCCAGTACCGACTGCTAAAGGTGCAATATAAAGCTCTGGTACGTGTTGCAGCTGAAAAAAGTAGAGAAACAAAGGCACTAAAATAATACCCGCACTCATACCCAATAGGCTAGAGGAAACACCAGCAACCAGCCCTGCTATTATTAATGTGAGTATTTCTAACATCATAAATAACCTTGTTCTATATTCAAATGTCTATTCTTTTGCAGCTAAATTCTATGCTCGTAAGATTTTGTACGATGTTTTGTCAGCTGAGGGTTTAGTGGGTTTGTTCTTGGCGCCTCTCCTGATAAATGATTTAGAAATGTATCATATACGGATTAATTTCAAAATCAACTATTAAAATGGACCACAATACTTTACCAAAAAGCGCTATAATAACCGAGAAACCTCTTGAAACTATGAATTAAGGATAATCACTATGACCTCTTTAGAGCGTATTTTTAACAATGTTGCCACAGCTGCTGATATCACAATTAATGGGACTAACCCTTGGGACATTCAAGTTCATAACAAAGGACTCTATTCTCGTTTACTGCACACTGGCAGCCTTGGTTTTGGTGAGGCGTATATGGACAACTGGTGGGATTGTTCTCGTATTGATGAAATGATGTTTCATATTATCCGCGCCAAGCTACCTGAAAAATTAAAAACCATGGGTTGGAATGCCACTAAGTTATTTTTGAATAAATTAAATTTTATAGAAGCTATCTTTATAAACCGACAAAATAAAAAACGGGCTAAATTAGTCGGTGAAAAACATTATGACATCGGTAATAAACTTTATGCTGCCATGCTGGATAAGCGCATGGTTTACACTTGTGGCTATTGGAAAAAGGCAACGAATTTAGATGACTCTCAAGAAGCAAAGCTAAAGTTAGTTTGTGAAAAACTAAACTTGCAGCCAGGACAAAAAATATTGGATATTGGCTGTGGCTGGGGTAGTTTTGCTAAATATGCCGCTGAGTATTATGGGGTTAGTGTGGTTGGCATTACTATTTCTAAAGAACAGGCTGAGCTTGCTAAAAAGAACTGTAAAGATTTACCCATTGAAATACGCTTAGAAGATTATCGGCAACTCAATGAAAAATTTGACCATATTGTTTCTTTGGGTATGTTTGAGCATGTTGGTTATAAAAATTACGCTCTTTATTTTAAAGTTGCACAATGTTGTTTAAAAAACGATGGTTTATTCTTGATGCATACAATCGGCAGTAACATCTCGATTAATAAAGGTGAGCCGTGGATTGATAAATATATTTTCCAAAATGGTCACCTGCCCTCTTTAAAACAAATTGCAAAAGCCTGCGAAGATGTCTTTGTTATTGAAGACATGCACAACTTTGGTGCTGATTATGATAAAACATTAATGGCGTGGCACAAAAACTTTGTGCGTAACTGGCCTGAATTAAAGGCTAACTACGATGAACGATTTTATCGGATGTGGACATATTATTTATTGTCGTGCGCTGGTACTTTCCGTGCACGAGATATTCAACTGTGGCAGCTTGTCTTGTCGAAGCAAGGTGTTGATGGTGGCTATCAACGAGTAAGTTAGTTGTTAATTTTAGTGCAAACACTACCCTAATTTCTGAACCAACAGCTGAGTGTATTGTGGGAAGGCGATAATATTATCTTGCTCAGCATACAAAAGTAAGTCATCAACTTTTTTATCATATTCTGTCGCGGTCACGAAACCACTATCAATATAAAGTTGTCGTATTTTCTCACCCTTCATTCCCGACAGAAACTTATCGCGTGATGAATTGTTTGTCATGATAGGTTGACTCAATTTTTGTGCTTTTACTGTATAACTTTTACTTTTGAAATAACTATTTAATCTTTTACCAATATAAAAATCCGTGTTACATAGTTTGGGTTGATACAGAATTAATGATTTCCATTCTTGAATTGCTTCGCTATCTGGGTCGGAGAACATTGCATCATAACTTGTCACTACCTCTATAAAAGCACGACCATTTTCCTTTAATATGCTATCAATGGCTTCTAACATTTTATAAGGATTTTCTTGATGCTCAATCACAAATCGGAAGTAAACAAGGTCAAATTTTTTCTCTAATTCAGCTACGTTTTCAACCGCTAAATTTTGGAAATGTAAGTTGGAACATTGTGCTTCGGCAGTTAAACGTTTCGCCATATTAATTTGTTCTTCACTAATATCAATGCCAATAACAGAGCCTTGATTAGCCCGCGCAGCTAACTCTCTTGATATCACGCCAAGACCGCATCCAATGTCTAATATATCGCAGGCCGTGATATCGGCGACATATTCGTCTAAAAAATTCAAAGTGAAAGGATTACAGATCTCATTCAATCCCATTAGGCGAATGAATTCATCTTCGCCAACAGGTAATGTGTAATTGATATTTTCTTTCATCGTTATTTCCTATTTAATCTCACTAATAGCAATCGTTATATTACATTTAAGTGTTATCTTATAATTTCACAAGCTAACTTACAATTTTGCAACTAAACCTTATCTAAATCATCCGTATCTAATCTAGCCATGATGAGTAGCCAATTATAAATCTAAGAATTTTGGTTAATTTTCCCAGCGATAGTAACGATTCACGACAGTGAAAACGGTGAAGGAAACAAATAGAGCACCAATTACGTCGATACTATAATGCGTGCGCGTTGCTAGTACTAACCAGACCATAAATAGTAAATAGATAAATGATAATATTCGCAACCACCAGCCTTTATGCCATGTGTAGAATAATACTAGACTGGCACTGCCAATATGACCGCTAAACTAAAAGTCATCTGGCCGAGGCACTTGACCCGAGGTAAGGGGGAATTGCCATAAAATATCGGGTGGTATTGGTATAATAGTGAAGTGCCAAAAAACACAGTGCAATAAGGTCACCGTTGCAAAAGCCAAGCCCCAGCGTAATGCTTTGCCCCGGAGTATGATGGTTAAAATTAATAATGCGCCGTAAATTTCTTCTGTCATGCTGCCGCCCCACCATATATAAGGTGCGGATTTACCAAACCAAGTGCGAATATTAGGAATTAGTTCGCGGCCTAAATCAGGTAGTACTTGGTAAGTAGGGTGAATAGCCCCCTGCATAAGCCAGACTGAAAGTTGGAAAATAATTAATACCGCCAGGACGGTTAATAAACGCGGCTGCCAACCCTTTGCTTTAATAATGTGTAGTAGTTTCATGTGCTTCTTTTATCCCTTAGTGCACGAATAAACTAACAAAAGCGACAACAGCCATTAGTAATAATAAAATCGCACCTGTTCTGGTGAGTATTTGTACTTTAATCTCATGACTTAATTTATTAAAAATAATCACTAAACACACCCATGCAATAACAGAACCAATAAAAGTCCCTATCCCTATTCCCACAAATGTTTTAACAAAAGTATGCGCGTTATAGCGAACGCTGAAACCGGTAAAAATGATAATGTATAATATGACTCGCTGTGGGGCAGAGAGCGATAGCATGAAGCCGAAGAAAAAGTTTTTTATCCGACTGTGACTACTTTTTAATTTGTTATGATCGATCTTTTTATCTTTATTGGTGAATAGTTTATACGAAATAAATAACATCACCACAATACCTATCAGGGTTAATATAGTGTCTATTGGTCCATTCGTTAAATGACGTGCGTCGTATAAGGCTGTCGCTGATAAACAACCCCATAGCATTTGTGGAATGGTATTGCCTAATGCGAAAAAGCAAGATTGTTGGAGCTTGCCCTCGGCGATCATTTTAAGTGTGAGCACCATAGAGGTTATAGCAAAGAATGTGCACACTATTCCTGCAACAACACCAATAACAATTAATAACTGAATCGACAACCTATTCTTCCTTTATGGTTAGTTCTGCAAAAGCTGAATACTTTTTTCCCAAACGATATTATTTTCTTTTTCCATAACAATCTCTTAAAATGATTCTACGTCGTTAAGAGGTATTGTCAAATTATTATAGAGCTTGTGCAGAATAATACCGGCATCTAGCACCCTGTCCCTTTATAGGGGGAGGGAGTTTTTAGGTCGATACGTGTCGTTGGCTTAAGGTTCTAGAATTTCCCAGCGTGCGAAGGCTGTGGCGAGGGCCTTCTCGGCTTCGGCTAGTTGTTGAGTTACTTCACTGACATCATCGGGGCTTCTTTTATAAAAATCAGGAGCGCCCATTTGCTGTTGTAGCTCAGCTATTTGTTTTTCATGTTGGTCTATTAAACTTGGGAGTTGTTCTAGCTCTCGTTGTTCTTTATAGCTCAGCTTCTTTTTGATTTTAGGAGCCGCTGGAGCTTTTGTATTTGATTTCTGGGCTGCTTTTTTTATTTTTACAATTTCGCTTCTTTGCCTTAGGTAATCATCGTAACCACCTACATAATCCATTATTTTTCCACTGCCTTCGAAAACTAAGGTTGATGTGACAACGTTATTAATGAAATCACGATCATGACTTACCAATAGTAGCGTGCCATCGTAGTCGATTAAACGTTCTTCTAATAGCTCGAGGGTTTCAGCATCTAAATCATTAGTTGGCTCATCTAGAATTAATAGATTAGCAGGCTTAGTAAATAAGCGCGCTAATAGCAAGCGGTTGCGCTCGCCTCCAGATAATACTTTGACTGGTGTTCTGGAACGCTCGGCGGTGAAGAGAAAATCTTTTAAATAGCTGATCACATGTAGAGAATTGCCATTAATTGTAACGCATTCGTTGCCATCGGCAACATTGTCGATGACACTTTTGCTTTCATCTAATTGTTCACGTTTTTGGTCGAAATAACAGACGTCGAGTTTAGTGCCGCCTTTTATTGTGCCACTATCAGGTTGTAAATTGCCTAATAATAATTTCAGTAAGGTACTCTTACCACAACCATTTGTGCCGATAATACCAATTTTGTCGCCTCGCACAATCCTTGCCGTGAAGTCGTTAATAATGGTTTTGCTTTCATATTTGTAACTCACATTTTCGATATCGAAAACCAGCTTACCAGAAGAGCTAAGTTGTTGACGTTCCATATTAACGCTGCCAAGATGCTCGCGGCGCTGCTGTCTGTCCCGGCGCATTTCTTCTAGCTTACGTACTCGTCCTTCGTTTCGGGTGCGTCTTGCTTGAATACCTTTGCGAATCCATTTTTCTTCTTCGGCTAAGCGTTTATCAAATAATTTATTGGCGGTTGCTTCTGAGGCTAACTGCTCTTCTTTGCGTACCAAATATTTTTCGTAATCGCAATTCCACACTTGTAAATGGCCATTATCAATTTCGACAATTTGTGTGGCGATTTTTTTGAGCAAGCTTCTGTCATGGGTAATAAACACAATTGCTTTTTTGTAGGTAATTAAGAATTCTTCTAACCAGATAATCGTCGCGATATCCAAGTGATTGGTTGGCTCGTCGAGAAGTAAGATATCCGGCTCAGACACTAAAGCACGTGCTAATAGCACTCGACGGATCATGCCACCGGACAGTTCATTAACTTCTGCTGTCGGGTTTAAATCCATTTTTGTGATAATGCTTGAAATATTATGTTCGATAGCCCAACCATCGGAGCTATCCAACTCATGCTGCACGGCATGCAATTGGTCTAGAATTTTGGGGTCGTCTGATTCTTGTAGTTTTAGGTTAATATGCTGGTAGCGCTTTAATAATTCGCCTTTTTCAGCTAAACCACTGGCGACGAGGTCATACACGGAGCCTTGTAGATCCTTTGGTAAATCTTGCTCTAGCTTTGCCGTTTTTAAATGCGAGCTGCGAATGATTTCGCCAGAATCTGGTTTGGCTTCGTTATTGATGAGTTTCAACAAACTTGATTTACCGGCGCCGTTGCGGCCAATAATACAAATACGTTGTCTGCTATCAATTGATAAGTTAGCATCTTGTAGCAATGGCGCTAAGCCATAGGCTAATGAAACATTTTTTAAGCTGAGTAAACCCATAGCGCTGCATTCTAGCAAGTTTTGCCCGTTAATGTAATATAATGATTCTAAGGCCTCTCATTCAATGTTATGATTTAACTTTCCACTAACAAGCTGATTTCTTTTGTTTCGATCAAGCTCATTATTACCGCCATTAGTCCTCTCTCGCTGTATAAATGCGGTACCTTTTACCTTATTTTTAGCGATATTAAATGTGTTGTTGGTTAAACTTGGCTTTGATCTTAAAACAGCCGCTGAAATTACGGGTATCTTCTTTTGTATTAGTTTTTTCATCTCAATTATTAGTGGTGATTTGGTCGATAAAGTGATTGAACGTAAAGCTTTTTATACTATCACCAACTATTGCCGTATTATTAGTTTGCTTATGTTGTTTTTGAGCACTAACAAGGCGGTAGTGCTTATCGCTTTGGCGATTTATTCAGCTGATTTTTCAATCCAGCAAGTGTTAATCCTTAGCTTGGTTAACGATGTAACCAAACGTGATGACCATTTACGCCGTATTGGTATGCTTTGGGTTTACGCGGCCTCTAACCTTGGGGCTGTTCTGGCTTTTATCGCCGGTTTTATCTTTTTGTCTATTCATGCTTTGCATTATTTATTCTTATTGTTAATGATCTTTCCTATTCTCAGTAACATTATTTATTCTCGATATTTGCATAATAAGCTGCCGAATACTCACATGAACCGTTCGGCAACACACTCTACCCTAATTTTATTATTGCTTATTGTTGGCTCTACTGTTGTATTTACAGCCTTTTTCTTTTTTCCGGCTATTGCTCGCTCATTTTTACTTGGTTTGTTGGTTATTGGCTTCCTTTATTTTTTTGCTAAATTACAACAACATGCTGGCTATCGAATAAGAGCCACTCTCTTTGTTCTGTATTTTTTGTCTTGTGTTTTTTACTTTAGTATCTTCTTTTTAAATGCTACTTTATTTTATGATTTGATCCCGCTGGTTACACCCATTCATAACCCACAAATATTGGTTTTAATTGATCCACTAACCGCTGTTTTATTATTTGGATTTGTCGGCTTGATATTGACTAAGCTAAAACATGGAAAGCTCCAAGCCTATGTTACGCCTATTTTCTTTTGCTCAGGATTTGTTATTCTTTTTATTGCCATGCATCTTATTCAGCAAGTGTTAAGTTCCGGGCATGATCATATCTATATTTTTCTGATGTATTTGTCTTTTATGACCATTGGAGAAGTCGTTATTGGGCCAGAAGGCTACTCACTTGCCGGGCGGCTGTTGCCACCAGCGTTGAATAATTATGCTGTTGGCTTATGGCGGACCTTTATTGGCGCTTCTTTTTTACTGTCAACATTTTATACCGACCAAATTCTGCCTGGAAATTTAGTGCAAAATACGATACATTTTTACGGTAAGGTCACCTATTTGTTACCTGTCTTTTTAGTCGTGTTTCTTGTTTTAAGTGTATGGGGTGAAAGTAAAATTAAAACGTAGAACTTTTGACTAATGGGAATTTAGATTGTCACTTTGAATGATCTCAAGAAAATCAAGACCATAACGCTGCATTTTCACTTGGCCAACGCCGCTGATGGCTAACATATCATCTTCATTGGCAGGTTTACCTGTCGCCATGGCTAATAGTGTGCTGTCATGAAAGATGACATAAGGTGGAATATTTAAGGTTTTGGCAAGCTCAAAACGTTTGCTGCGTAGTTGGTCGAACAATTCTTGGTCGGCCTCACTGTTGAGTTGCGTTGTTTTATTACCAGGCTTGCTCTCGCGCACTTTTTTGCGCTCTGGTTTTTTATATTCACGTAATAGCAATTCTGTTTTTTCTTTTAAAAACAAACGGCCTTGCGTGGTGATAGATAAACCACCGTGGCCGGTAATATCAACAATTAGTAGATTATGTGCAACCAATTGCCGGAAAACACTTTGCCACTCGGCTTTATTAAATTCTACGCCTATGCCAAAGGTTGATAAATCATCGTGACCAAACTGGCGAATACGAGGACTATCTTTGCCGAGCAATACCTCTATTAAATAGGCGATACCAAAACGTTGCCCGGTGCGGTATACGCATGATAGTGCTTTTTGTGCAGCGACTGTTGCATTAAATACGCTTGGGGTATTGATGCAAGTGTCACAATTGTTACATGGCTTGCAGGCATCGCCAAAATATTCTAACAATACTTGCCTTCGACAGCGCGTTGTTTCGCATAAGCCTAGTAACGCATTTAATTTTTGATGTTCAACACGTTTTATCGCGTCGGGTGAATCACCGGACTCGATAAAATGTCGTTGCATGGCAACATCACCAACGCTGTAAACCATCCATGTGTTTGCTGGTAAGCCATCACGACCTGCTCGACCAGTTTCTTGATAATAGGCTTCGATATTTTTAGGGATGTTCATATGCGCAACAAAACGTACATTGGATTTGTCAATCCCCATACCAAAAGCAATGGTGGCGACCATGATGATACTTTCTTCTTTTAAAAAACGATCTTGGTTTTTAGCCCGTTGCGAGCTTGGCATACCGGCATGATATGGCAGCGCGGTTTTGCCCTGGCCACTCAGCCACGTTGCCATGTCTTCAACTTTGCGGCGTGATAAGCAGTAGACAATGCCGCTGTCGTTATTATGTTGCATATTCATGAAGCTTAATAAATTTTGCTTTGCACCGGTGATATCGGAAATTTGATAAAAAATATTGGGGCGGTCGAACCCGGCGACAAATGTTTTACCTTGGTTTAACTGTAGATGATTAACAATATCTTCCCGAGTCGCATTGTCTGCAGTTGCGGTTAAGGCAATACGAGGCACGCTTGGAAATTGCTCGGCTAAAAAACTAAGCTGCTGATACTCTGGGCGGAAATCATGGCCCCATTGCGAAACACAATGCGCTTCATCGATGGCGAATAGTGCGATTTGGCAGTCGTTTAATAGCTCAATAAAATCGGGCATTAATAAGCGCTCTGGCGAAACATACACTAAATCAAGATCACCACTGCGCATCGCTTGCTTGGCACGATACACTTCTTCGCCGCTCATGCTGGAGTTGATTGCCGCGGCGCTGATGCCAAGTTCTTGCACAGCGGTGATTTGATTTTGCATTAAGGCAATTAAGGGTGAAACAATCACACCGACCCCGGGCAAGCATAATGCTGGAATTTGATAGCACAGTGATTTTCCGCCGCCGGTTGGCATCAGCACGAAAGCGTTTTTACCCGCGATAACATGGTTGATAATGCTCTCTTGCTCACCACGAAAATCATCGTAACCGTAGGTTTGTTGTAGAATTTGTTTGGCGTTGTTTGAATGCATTTTTTGGTTTGCCGGATAGTGAGAATAACAAGGATTATCGCAGGTTTTTTGGATTTAAGAAAGGTTATAGCTCTCAGAGGGGAAGGCATTTAAATGGATCTTCCTTATAAACGCCAGTAACTATTACGGTATAAAATAGCGTCACAACCCGTATAATACCCCCATCACAAACCAAGAGGAAAATAACATGCAGCGATTACAACAAAGAACAATATTTATTACCGGTGCTTCAAGCGGTATTGGAAAATCTTGCGCCGAGCAGTTTGCTGAAGCGGGGGCGAATGTTATTTTAACGGCACGCCGCTTAGATCGCATTACCGCTTTAGCGGCAGAATTAGAACAACAATATGGTATTAAAGCCTTGCCCATTCAACTTGACGTGCAAAAGCAAAAAGATGTGCAAACCGCTATTGCAAACCTACCGGCGGAGTGGGCTAACATTGATGTTTTAGTGAATAATGCTGGCCTCGCATTAACCTCAGATTTAATTCAAGATTCGGACCCTGATAATTGGAGCACGATGATTGATACTAATATTAAAGGGCTTTTGTATGTCACTCGCGCGATTGTGCCAATCATGTTAGCTAATAAGAAAGGTCATATTATTAATATTAGCTCTATTGCAGGCAACGATCATTATCGCGGTGGCAATGTTTATTCTGCCACTAAGCATGCTGTGCGTGCGTTAAGCCGTTCGATGCATATTGATTTGCTCGGAGAGAATATTCGAGTCAGCGATGTTGCGCCAGGCTTGGTGGAAACTGAATTTAGTGAAGTTCGATGAGGCGACAAAAAGAAAGCGGCTGATTTTTATGCTGACCTGCAAGTGTTATCACCGGATGATATTGCTGATGCCGTCATTTATTGCGCCAGCCGACCTGAACATGTCGATGTCTCAGAGATGATTGTCATGCCAACCATTCAAGCTTCGGCAAACCACGTACATAAACCTGGGCCTGCCGCAAAAGGATTGTTTGATTAAGAATATCACTCCAGTCTTTGCACTTATTACTTGAATGCAAGCGCTATAAATTTAACCAATTACTGTCGTAATATTGCCAGGTGGGAAAAACACATGTGGATAACTCGGAGATGGTGGAGGTAGAGTCATTCCAATATTGTAATCATTAAACGTGTCACCTACTGT
Source organism: Gammaproteobacteria bacterium (assembly GCA_034110705.1). Taxonomy (GTDB): domain Bacteria; phylum Pseudomonadota; class Gammaproteobacteria; order JABDGN01; family JABDGN01; genus JAWUVP01. The sequence goes on from JAWUYR010000053.1 coordinate 24,680, forward strand.
TGGCGCGTTAAAAACTACTGTAAACTTACAGACCTCAAGTGTCTTAAGCGGTATTGAAAAATCACAGACCCCCATTCCCATACGTTGCGTTACAAAAGGCGGCAATACAGGCCGAATCGTTAAAGCAAATGGTAAATTATTAGTAACTAGATAAGTAGCCACTGCATCTTGATTGGGCTTTACTGTGGCTGGCATAACCTGCTCTCTTACCACGGTGAAAATATTCTTACTCCCACTCGAAATACCTTGCATCGTGAAAGAAAAAGCTTGCTCAAAAAAACACGCTAGCACAAAAAACAAGGCCAAATAAACGGTATATTTTTTCATTAAGTTAATACTCCAAATCAACATTAGAACGGATTTTCTATTTTTCTAATATATACATCACCACTACCACAAAAAGCGCCAAATCCGGTTAACTGGCTCTGTGGTGCTTGCCAAAAACCATCTGGGTTTAAACTAAACGCACCTGATAAAGTTTGCGAATTCCCCCTACTAGACGGTGGAGTCCACTGCCCAGCGTAGGTTAATGTTTTACCATTAGGTGATGGTGTGAATTGCCCAGATATAGCACCGAAATAAGAAGTTGAGTCATACGGATAATTAACAAATCGAGTACCTGTATAAATATTACAAATATTAGTTGAGTACTCACTGCAAGTCGGCGCAACAGTTTGCTCAGAACAAGTGAACACATACATGTCATCATACTGATTGTCATAGGTCTGCATGTTTGACTGAACTGTAGCCAAGGTTGCTGGACAATTATTTTCTTCTCCAGCCATATAGCAACTAACAGCTTGGCCGGTATCAAAAATACTGAGATTCCAAGCTAATGTATGGCTAACTGCATTTAGCTTGTTAAGATCCATATATTGTTGGGCGGTAGGTGATGTCCGTAAATGATCCACCACACTCTGGCTATGCTGAATTGTATTATACAACGTTGCCAAATTATACCGTGCAGTCATAACTTCTTGTGACAGTGGCGTAACAGGCTTTAAACCTAAATCGATAGCATAATTGCCAATCACCGGCTCACCTACGACAGATAAGTTACCTTGGAGGGGCACTCCGGGTGTTGTGGCTTTTCTTATTTGTTGACTAAAGTCATTTTGAGCATAAGCAACGACACCATCAATGGTGTTTCTACAACTGGTTAAATCGGTTAATTGACACTGGGTAAGGTAATATGAGCCAGCCGGATTTTTGGTAAAGATATTAGCCAATCGATCAGGCTCGCGCCCAACTGATAGGCAGATATTTCTAAACTACCATTAACGTGTGTTTCGTCAACCACCTGTTGTATTGTTGCCGTAGCATTAAAGATACTACCAAAACCACCGCTCAATGCACCATCAAATTGTTGCTTGTCTGTTGATGTATCAAATTTTAATTGTACATTCACCAACAGAACAGCTCCAAAAGGTAATTGCTTAATATAGCTATCACCAAAACGATTTGTAAAGTCGCTAAAGTTTGTTGTATAAGTATCACTTGCCGCCGGAGATAACCCTTGCAGACCAGAAGGTAATTGCGAAATATCTAGTAACCCTAAAGCATAATAACGTTCTTCAAAGGTGAAATTTTCAGTGTATTGAGTATTGGCTGTATGATGCAAATAATTTGCTGAAGCACTAGCAGAAAACATGCCCCAACCACCACTAAGCGACACATCGACATTGAGTGTTTTACTCAGCTCATCGCGACTAACCGCTTGAGCTAGGGAAATAATATTTTGTTTGTCACCATAAGATACGGTTGTTTTTGGCAAGTCAAGCGCAGATTCACCGCGTGACATATTATCATAACTCATATAACCATCACCTAAGCGTAGTAATGGGACATCAGTGCTTTTGATGTTTTTTGTTTATGTCGATAAGGTTGGATTGGCTTGAGTTAAACTGATGCAGCTAAGCAAGCCAAGAAAAATAATAGCACGTTGAATAACTTGCATTTTGGACTTCCTTTTCGGTTGAATTAGAAGCGAAGGGTAGGATTGATTAACTAGAAAGTCAATAGGTAAATAACTAATTTACATTGATATTAATTATTTAATAACTCAACATAGAAGGTATTATTCCACATTTATTTGTTCTTTTTTACACCTATACGTAAGTCTGAATGTTCTACATGAACCTTTAAATAACTCAAGAGTCCGAATTCCCTTTGTTAAGACTTTAACGAAAGAGACACCGAAAAAGACTGCCTTTGTCTTCTTCACTTTCAATTTCTAAATGGCCTTTGTGGCGGATGAGAATATGTTTGGCAATGGCAAGCCCTAAGCCTGTGCCACCACTTTCACGCGAGCGACCTTTATCGACACGATAAAAGCGTTCGGTGAGTCTTGGGATGTATTTGGGGGCAATACCAATGCCGGTATCTTGTACTTCGAAAATACAGTCGGCACCTTTGGCATACCAACGTACGTTGATCCGGCCAGCGTCTGGTGTGTATTTAATGGCATTAAAAATTAAGTTGGAAAATAAACTGTGTAGCTCTTCTTGGTTGCCCGCTAACTTTAAACTAGTTTCGATTTCAACGGTGACACTTTGTTGCTTGCGCTGGATTAACGGCTCGGCACTTTGTACAATGGTGTTCAGTAAAATATTCACGTCCACGGTTTCATCGCTAACGGCAATTTGTTTGTTGGTTTCTATGCGTGACAAGGCTAATAAATCTTCGATGATTGATTGCATGCGTAGACTTTGTTTGTAGATTTTATCGAATAAAGGGCCTGGTAAATGTGGGTTGGTTTTGGCTTCGTCACGCAGCGCTTCGATGTACCCCATGATCACCGTTAGCGGTGTGCGCAGTTCGTGCGAAACATTGGCAACAAAATCTTTGCGCATTCGCTCAAGAATTTCGATATGCTCGACGATTTCTGGCGGTAGCTTGTCGATGATCGCATCATCTAATTGCTCGCTCATAATTGACTCGTAAATTTGTAACCGTGACCACGAATGGTGTGCACGTAGTCATGATAACCAAACGGTTGCAACACATCGCGCAAGCGTTTTACTTGGCGGTCTATGCTGCGTTCGTCATGAAAGTCGTTACCTTTTGCTAGCGCATCGAGTAATTGTTGACGGGTGAAAACTTTGTCTTGATGCCCTAGAAAAAAATGTAATAAATTAAATTGTTTGGCGGTGATCTCAACTACTTCTTTTTGGATGAATAATTGTCGAGTTTTATAGTCTAAATGTAATTCGTTAAAGTCGAAATAATCTTGCGCTGCGTTTTTGTTGCTGCGTTGTAATACCGTTTTCATTCTGGCAAATAATTCACGCGGAGAAAATGGTTTGGTCACGTAGTCATCGACTTGTGCTTCTTCAAGGCCACGTAATTTATTACTCTCTTCGGCTTTGGCGGTGAGCATAATGATCGGAATGTTTTTGCTGGCTTTGTCTTTACGTAATTGCTGGGTAAATTCTATGCCGCTTTGATCGGGCAGCATCCAATCTAATAAAATTAAATCAATGGATTCTTGCTGTAGAATACGGCTCGCCTGGCTGCAATCGGCGGCTTCAAATAAAGTAACGCCTTGTTTTTCAAGACTGAAGCTCAGCATTTCACGGATGGCTTGTTCATCATCAATCGCTAGTACTCGCATTTTGACCATACTCCTTATATAGTCTGGCTATAGTAAACTAATTTTTTACCCATGTACTCGATTTTGTCATTATTTTGTCATAAATTGACGGTATCATTCGCTCTACATTTACGCTAGACTTCGATTTATTATGCACAACGATTTAATTAATTCACGCAAATTTGATGGCGATAAAGTTTTTATCGGCTTAACCCGCTGGTTTGGTATAGGCTTAATCGTGTTATTAGTCGCTATTCTTATTAGCTTAATCGTTTTAAGCGCGCCGAATATTGAAGCTTTCGGCTTTAAATTTCTTTGGACAAGCAAATGGGACCCTGCCAGCAACCAATTTGGCGCACTTGTTCCAGTACTCGGCACTATTGCCACCTCTATCATTGCTATTATTATTGCCGTGCCACTGAGTTTTTGTATCGCGATTTTGATTATTGAAATCTTGCCCCCTAAGCTTGGCGCGGTTGTCGCTCGTATTGTTGAGTTGATGGCTGGTATTCCTAGTATTATTTATGGCATGTGGGGTTTATTTTCCTTAGCGCCGTTTTTGGCTAAGCATGTGCAGCCATGGTTAATTGAACATTGCCAGCATATCCCTGTATTAAATTATGTGTTTGGTGGCATGCCCATTGGTTTTGGTATTTTCACCGCCGGTATTATTTTAGCCATTATGATTATCCCCTTAATTTCTTCTGTTATGCGCGATGTGATAGCGACAGTGCCTAGTTTAATGAAAGAAGCGGCTTATGGCGTTGGCGCGACTCGCTCTGAAGTTGTGAAGCATATATTGTTTCCATATACTCGTGCCGGTATGTTGGGTGGTGTTATTTTGGGCTTAGGTCGTGCTTTGGGTGAAACTATGGCGGTGACATTTGTGGTTGGTAATTCGCATAAGCTATTTTCGGCTTTGTTTATGCCAGGCACGACTATTTCGGCCTCAATTGCCAATGAGTTTACCGAAGCGATGGGGACGCTGTATCCTTCTGCTTTAATGGAGCTTGGTTTAATTCTATTTCTAATTACCTTTATTGTTTTGGCTATTTCACGCCGCTTTTTGAGTAATGCGAAAAACAAAGGTGGCGCAGAGTGATTGAGAATCTATCGTTTAAGCGTCGTTTGCACAATCATCTTTTCACCACGTTTTGCTATGTGGTTTCTATTATCAGCATTTTAGTTTTAGCGACTATTTTATGGAGCCTTCTCAAACGGGGAGCTGGGCATTTTAATATTGCTTTATTCACTCAAGACACCCCCCCGCCAGGCAGTGATGGTGGCTTGCAAGATGCAATGGTGGGTAGCTTCATTATTACTGGTTTGGCTATTTTAGTAGCTATACCTATCGGTGTTTTGATTGCGACTTTCTTATCTGAATTTGGTCGTAAATCTCGTCTTTCTAATCAAATTCGTTTTGTAAATGATGTTCTGTTGAGTGCGCCTTCTATTATTATTGGTTTATTTGTTTATGCACTAATGTTGCGTACTACCGGTTCATTCTCTGGTTTAGCCGGTGCTGTAGCTTTAGCGATTATTGCTATCCCTATGATTACTCGGACCACGGAAGATGTGTTGTATTTAGTGTCACCTATGTTAAAAGAAGCTGCTGTTGCATTAGGTATTTCGCGCTGGCGTGTCACTGTATTAATTGTGTATCGTTCTGCCAAAAGCGGAATTATCACGGCGGTGTTATTAGCCTTGGCGCGTGTCGCTGGTGAAACGGCACCGTTATTATTTACCGCGTTAAATAATGAATTTGCCAATGCTAATCCACTGCACCCAATGTCGAGCTTACCCGTGATTATTTATCGCTTTGCAATGAGCCCGTACAAAAACTGGCAAGACCTTGCATGGTCTGGCGCATTGTTAATTACCGTGGTGATATTAGCCCTGAATTTAATTGCCCGAGCATTTGCTCGTAAGAAAACCTGAGGACCTTATGGATACTTATTTATCAGCTAAAAATCTCAACTTTTTTTATGCCGATTATCAAGCGCTGTTTGATATTAACTTAAACTTCGACGCAAAAACGATTACCACCTTAATCGGCCCATCGGGCTCTGGTAAATCGACTTTGCTTAGAACCTTTAATCGAATCTTTGAGCTGCAACCAAAGCAACGGGTTGAAGGTGAAATTATTTTAGAAGATCAGAACATTCTCAATAAAAATGTCGACGTTAATGCGGTGCGCCGAAAAATTGGTATGGTCTTCCAAAAACCAACCCCATTTCCTATGACCATTTTTGATAACGTTGCTTTTGCGATTAAAATGCATGAAAAAATTAAAAAAGATGCATTAAAAGATCGCGTTGAACAAGCCCTTATTCAAGCAGCTGTCTGGGACGAAGTTAAAGATAAACTACACCAAGCCGGCTCGCATTTATCTGGTGGACAACAACAGCGGTTATGCATTGCCAGAACCATTGCGATTAAACCAGAAGTATTGTTGCTCGACGAACCTACCTCTGCATTAGACCCTATTTCTACGGCTAAAATTGAAGAGTTGGTCACTGAATTGCATAAAGAGTTCACCATTATTATGGTAACGCACAATTTAAAACAGGCTCGTCGCTTAGGTGATAGAACTATTTTCATGACTGATGGCCGGGTGGTTGAAGAAACAGAAACTAGCAAACTGTTTTCTGACCCTCAAGATGAACGTACCGCTAAGTATATTGAAGAGCATTAATAACTAATCCCCCCTCACCTTCTTTCTTCCCCTTTCAGGGGAAGAAAATTAACCAAATAATCCCATTACATCAAGAATTATTGCTTTTCCTTTTACCTGTCATGATTTTGTCATTTTATTTCGATATAATCGCCAGCACATATCAACTTATGGAGACTCAAATGAAACAATTGGTTAAATTATTTATCGGGATTATTGCTTGTATTACGTTAGTGTCTTGTTCACAAGGTAGCAGCAATGGTCTAACAGGTGCAGGTTCTAGCTTTATTTATCCTGTCTTATCAATTTGGGCAAAAGATTACGCAAAACAAGGCCCTGAAGTGAATTACCAAGCTATTGGCTCTGGTGGTGGTTTACAACAAATCTATTCTAAGACGATTGATTTCGCAGCTTCTGACATGCCTTTAACATTGGCTCAACTTAAGCAACACCAGTTACAACAGTTTCCGATGATTGTTGGTGGTATTGTACCCGTCGTCAATATTACAGGTGTTAAGAACAATCAACTCAAACTGAATAGTGGTACGTTGGTTGGTATCTATATGGGTACTATTCAATATTGGGATAATAAAGCCATTAAAAGCTTAAACCCTGGTGTTAAATTACCGCATAATCAAATTATTACGATTCATCGTGCTGATGGCTCGGGTACTACGTTTAACTTCTCTAACTACTTTACGAAAGTCAGTAGCACATGGAAAAGTAAGTACGGTGCGAACACTGTCATCTCTTGGCCTGGTAATGGTATCGGCGCTAAAGGTAATGCCGGTGTTGCTTCGCAAGTGATGCAAACACCTAACTCGATTGGTTATGTTGAATATGCTTATGCTAAACAAAATGATATGACGATGACTAAAATGCAAAATCGTGCTGGTCGTACGGTAGCGGCTAATGCGGCAAGCTTTACTTCTGCAGCGAAAAATGCGAAATGGACGGCGAGCAATGGATTTTATCAAATCCTAACGAACCAACCTGGTGCGAATAGCTGGCCTATCGTTGCCACTACGTTTGTCTTAATACCAAAAACTGAGCGTACGCCGCTTGTGAAACAAAAAGTATTTAAGTTTTTCACTTGGTGTTTTAAAAATGGCACCACGGCCGCTAGTCAGTTAGATTACGTTGCCATTCCAAAATCGGTCTATAAATCTATTATTGCAACGTTTAAGTAATACTTAATAGATAGACGCTAAAATCCCTGTAGGCTTTGCTTACGGGGATTTTTTTATGTTTGTTATTTATCTTTCTACTGGTACAATCATTTTACTTATTCAGGGGAGTGTTTCATGAAACGTTATTTTTTACCAGCTGTCTTAGCCAGCTTATTTATTGCCGGTTCTGCTTTTGCCGCGACGGGGCCTTTTGTTGAGGCTAACCTTGGTTATTCTGGCACTGGTACGGCCAATATTAGTGACCTTAGTGGTGATTACCAACAAAAAAATAAAAATCATTTTGGTTGGAATGTAAATGCCGGCATGATGTTTATGGGATTAGGCGTTGAAGCTGGTTATACACGCTATGCAGATATTGCCTATAACCATGGCAACGAGAGCGCACCCGCTAACCTTTATGGTACACATTTAGCCTTGCGCAGCGTAAGCAATCTTGGCCCTATTTTTATCTTAGGTAAAATCGGTTATGGTCAGTTGAACCGTGGCGGCTTTAGTCTTGGTGAGGCTACATTCCGCAGCCACCAGTCGTCTGGTTTATTCTGGGGCTTTGGTCTTGGCTTAAAAATTATGCCACCCATGACTGTACAGGCTGAATATCAGCAAACTCAAGGTAATAATAACTTACCTACTGCTAATATGATGAGTCTTGGTATTGGCTATACGCTATAATATTTGAGGGGTGGAAACACCCCATTCTAAAACATACAATGTTAAGTAAATTACTCTTCGCTTGGTTTATATTCAAGCACATCACCTGGCTGACATTCTAAGGCTTGGCAGATAGCATCTAAAGTTACTAAACGAACCGCTTTAGCTTTGCCATTTTTTAAAATTGATAGATTTTGTTCTGTGATACCAATTATTTTTGCCAACTCTTTCGAGCGCATTTTTCTTTTGGCTAGCATGACGTCGACGTTGATAATAATCATAGCTAAACCGTATACTCCTGCTCTTCTTGTAGCTTATGGCCTTCTGCCATAACCCATGAAATCAATATTACAATGAAGGCGATAATAATAACGGCTATATTAGTAGAGCTTAAACTGGTTTCTAACATTCGATGTCCTGGGCTATTATCCCAAGTTAATATCACTGACAGTAGTGCTTTGCTAATAGGCACTAATACTTGCCAGACAATCAGTGCATAACCGACATTACGAATTAAACGCACATTTTTTAACGAAAATATTTTTTCATTTTCATAGTTTTTAAATAAACGAACTAGTTGGTAAAAAATAAACATTCCCGCGCTTACCGTTAACATACTGATTAAAAACCCTAGCACTTTGACGCCTGGGGTAATTAGGTACTCAATTTGTAAGCCTTCTGGAATGGGTGAATACGAGATCATGTTATGATTAATACCAAGACCCACTTGATCCGGTAACATGATCCAAGAGATGACGGTAAATAATGGTAAAGCGACGAGCATTACCTGAAATAAAATACGAAAGATAAGACTGATTTTAGCTATGCGGTTCATTTTACGTTCCTTTGAAAATACTTTAGGTCTTACGTGAGCTATTCTAGTCTTTTTTCTGCTTCAGTAAAAGATAAAATCTCAGGCACGTAAGGCCTAAAGTATTTTAGTTGCGATTTGGGGCTCAGGGAGTGTACGCTTAATATAAACAGATATACTTGTGCTGCCTGTTCTTACCCTCACCTGGATCCTAAATCTTATGTTATCGTTTCTTTTGACAGTAATATTTGTCGGCTTTTTTATCGTGTCCAAAATATAAAGTATCACTTGGTGTGGCACTTGCGCTTGGTCCTGCGATTACCGAACATTTATTTAATTGATTAATCGGCGTCGTTGCATTAATAGGTAAAGATCATCCATTTACTTTTGTTGGCACGATACCCACGTAATCTTTGTCACTCGCTTTAACGGGAATCGACACTCTTTGTCCTTTTCTTAATGTAACATTTCTCTCGTGAGAATATTTTATGTTCCCCGTTCGTTTATCTTGCTTGGCAATTTTGTACGTAATACCTAATTTGGCTGCGTTCATATTTTTAATAGCGGCGGTATTAGCAAAGACGGCACCACTAAGACCTAAAACAATGGCACCAATAAGTGTTTTTCTATACATAAGTATTCCTCTTTATAAAAATTCCATTTTTAACATAAAACAGCCCCAAGCCGAGGATGGAGCACATAACAGGATATTGGCTTGGAACTGTTTTATGTTAAAAATGGAAGCTGAATCATATACAACTTATTATTTAATTGCAATAACTTTTTATTGATAATGCGTAATTTACTTGATTTTTTCTCAGGCTACTTCTAATTAGGAAAAGCATTTATAAGTGTTATTTTTGTAGTATACTTCCGTCTTTGTTTATCGAGTGGTAGCGCTGCTCATTAAAGTAAGGATTCTTTTTATGACTTTTTCTCACATGCTGTCATTAGCCATTAGCTTATTTGCCGTATTAAATCCCGTTGGTGTTAGCGCAGTGTATCTTTCTATGACTAAAGATGCTGATCCTGCCGAAAAGAAAAAAATTCCGTTAAAATTCTTTACTGCCATTGTCCTGATAACCTTTATTAGCATATGGACTGGACATGTATTTTTACGATTGTTTGGTATTACCTTGCCTGATTTTCAAGTTGCCGGTGGTATTGTATTATTGCTGCTAGGCTTAAATATGATCAACCCTAAAACCAATCAGGAAAAAATTCATACAACGGTCAACACCAAAAAACTTAATCTATCAACAATTACTATTGTACCAATGGCTATCCCGATTGGTGCGGGGCCTGGTTTTATTGCTATTTTAATTGAAGCCTCTGAGCGATATTATACGGTGGCACAAAAACTGTATCTTTCAGGTATGGCAGTAGTTGTTTGTATACTAGGCAGCCTGATTGTACTTTTTGCGCCGACTATTGGCCGAAAACTAGGTGAAACGGGTATTCAAACATTGAGCCGCATCGTTGGTTTAGTCGTCGCCTCAATTGGTGCTGGCATGCTAATGCGTGCTATAAGCACTTTATTTCCAGGTTTACATTAATCGCTTAAGAAAATTTTTTTCGTGAGTAATTCGACTTATTCTTGACAGGTTTTAGCGAATCGATTAACCTTTGGCGCTGACTTAATGGAAACCCCATGTACTTAACCTCTTTAAACAAGGCTGTTTATTCTCTAACCCAAGTGGTCTGTGTGGTGGTGCGAGTGATTAACCTGTTCTAAGTTAGGCAACTTTCGAGCAGGTAAAAATTCTATTTTTTTAAATAATCATTCCAAGGAAATTCTTAATGACTCAATCGAACTCCTCCTCTAAAACACACTTAGCGTGGATAATTTGGGCGCTGGCTTGTAGCTTTGTTTTTTATAAATACGTTCTAGAAGTATCACCTAGTGTTATGGCCCCAGAGTTAATGGCCAGCTTCCATTTAACTGGCGCAGAATTAGGTAATTTAGCGGCTTGTTACTTTTACGTATACTTAATCATGCAGGTACCGGTCGGCTTGTTGCTAGACCGATTTGCCGCGCGCACTATGATTGCTATTGCTATCTTCATGTGTGCTATTGCTACTTTAGTTTTTAGTCTCACATCAATATTAAGCTTAGCTTATTTTAGTCGCATCTTAGTGGGTTTGTTTGGTGCTTTCTCTGCCGTTGGCACCATGAAGTTGGTCACCCTGCTTTTTCCTAGCCATCGTTTTGCCTTACTATCTGGTTTAATGATGACCATTGCCATGCTAGGAGCTGTTGTTGGGCAAGGGCCATTAATACTTTCAGTAAGCCATATAGGTTGGCGACATAGTTTGCTCTTGCTGGCTTTTATAGGGGTGATTTTAGCCGTTGTATTTTATTGTTTATCTGGTCAAAAAACAAAGCAAGTACCACAGGCACCAAAATCTTTTAAGCAAGTATTACATAGATTGGTAATTATCGCGAAAAATCGCAATAGTTGGCTAATTGCACTTTATTCAGGCTTAGCTTTTGCACCTATCAATGCTTTTGCTGGTTTGTGGGGAATTCCATATTTAACGGTTATGTACCATGTCCCGCGCACTGAAATGGCAAGCATTGTCTCACTATGCTTTATTGGCTTTGCCATTGGCGCGCCCCTTTCTGGGTGGTTTTCTAGCCGGATTGCCCGACGTAAAGTCATGATGTTTGTTGGCACAATTATTGCCTTGGTATGTTTGCTCATTTGTTTGTATGTTAAATTACCTATCGATATTTTAGTTTACTTGATGTTTTTCATGGGATTTTTTATAAGTTTCTTTTTTATCTCTTTTGCTTATATCAATGAATTAAATCCACAATAGTACGCGGGCGCTAGTATTGGCTTTATTAACATGTTTAATGCGTTATGTGGCGCTATTAGTGAACCTTTAATCGGACACTTATTATATTTAGGCTGGCATGGTAAAATGGTTGCTGGTGCACGTTTTTTTAGCCAGCAAGATTATCACCGTGGCTTAATTATTTTGCCGATAGATCTGGTGATTGCAATTATTATTCTAGCCTTTTGTAAAGAAACTTACGCAAAAGCCATGGATTAGTTTTGCGTGAGTATACTCTTCACACATTATCTACTCCCAACGACGTAGATTCTCTTTTACACGCTGTAGCATAACCCTTATAATGGATTATTCATCACGAGAATCTACTATGTCATTATTGAAATTCAGCTTCATCCTCGGTTTAATGGCTCTTTTAAGTGCTTGTGCTGGCTCAAAGCCAGATATTGATATTCCACAGCAAGCTCCTTTAAGTGCTGAAAAAATTTCGCATCCCTCTGTTGCTCTTGTATTGGGTGGCGGTGGTGCACGTAGTATGGCGCATGTTGGGGTGTTGCGTGTGTTGCGTAAAGCGGGTGTGCCGATTAGCTTAATTGCCGGTACTAGCGCTGGTAGTATCGTCGGTGCAGTTTATGCTGATCGTGGCGATATGAATGAAGTTAATAAAGCGTTTGATGATATTGGTTTTTGGGATATCGCCGATATCAATAATGTACCAAGCCGTTACGGTATGATGAAAGGCTATCATTTACAAAAGTTCTTGCTCAAGCATATACATGCCAGAATGTTTAGCCAGTTAACAATCCCTTTCATTGTTGCCACCACAGATTTACAAACTGGACTGGTTTACTCTATTTTAAGTGGTCCAATAGCACCTGCAGTACAGGCTTCAGCTTCTATTCCAGGATTATTTGATCCAATGCATTTATATGGGCATATTCTTGTCGATGGCGGGATGTCGGATCCGGTTGCGGTTAACTTGGTACAACGTTTTCATCCTGAAATGATTATTGCAGTAGATGTTATGAAGCAGCTACCAAAAACAATGCCACAAACAGCCGATGACATTTACACTCGAGCTATGACGATACGTGGGATCAATATTACCGCCATGAGCGCTGAGAATGCCGATGTGGTCATTAAGCCGAATCTTGGTACGGCTAGTGTATTCGACATTAGTAAGAAAAATCAGTTGATAGCCGCCGGTGCAAAAGCTGCGCAACAAGCATTGCCGAAAATATTGGCATTGTTAAAACAAAAACATATTGCACTTCAACTACCTGGCTGAATAGACTCTGCACTAATTCGTGAAAATTTTAGACTAAGAAAATGCTCTTGCAGTTCAGATCAGCTAAGTGGCATATCTGAAGCTGCAAAATCTACGCTTTTATTCCTTAACATTTTAATACATGCACCTGAATCGATCGGTCGGCATAATTTTTTTTTTGGTAATAATATAATCTCCAGGCACGTATTAATAAGCCTTTGATGCTATCTAAGCAATAGATCCAAACCAAATACAATCAAAAAGCACCCCATGACTTTGCTGACAAGGTGTTGTGCTGTACCAAGGCCTTGTTTAACTCGTGGGTGCGTCAAAATAATAGATAAGATACAAAACCAGAGCATAGTAATGAGCGCGAGATCAGCCGCATAGATAAATTTCATAGCATAGGTTGTATCGGGTTTTATGACTGTGGTAAAAATTGCCAACATAAAAATAATACATTTGGGATTAAGTAAGTTAACCAGTAGTCCATCACGATAGGCTTGCCAATTTGTGAGAGGCGCTTTATTCGCTTGATAACCTTCTGCTGATTTTTGCTTTATTAATAATGATTTTATCCCTAAGTAAATAAGATATGCCGCACCAATATAACGTATCATACTAAACGCAATGAGTGATTGTGAAATAATAAGTGCCAAGCCTAAAATACAATAAGTTCCGTGGATCAGAATACCAGTGCCGATGCCAAAGCTAGTCAATAAGCCTGCACGCCGATGTTGGGCAATGGCATTCCGGCTAACGACAATAAAATCAGGCCCAGGTGAGAGCGCACCAAGAATAGCGATGATGGTAATAGTGTAGATCCCGGCCATAAGAAAAGTCTCTTTATTATAAGCCCACTCGGTAGCAAGCAAAAAAATTATGTGATTTCTCATTAACTTTAAGAAACTAGAAAATTAATGGCTTAGGCTCTAAGGTAACTAAAAAAAACCACGCAGAGCGTGGTTTTTGTATCTTGATTAACTTATTCAGAAACTGCTTCTGCTTTCTTAGCATCAGCTTTTTTAACGGCTACTTTCTTAGCTGCTGGTGCAGGTTTAGATTTTTCAACAACTGGCGCCGCTTCAACTTTTTTAACGCTTTCACGTTCAACTAGTTCAACAACAGCCATTGGTGCATTATCATCTCTACGAAAGCCATTTTTAAGAATGCGCATGTAACCACCAGGACGCCCATTATTACGTGGACCTAGGTCTTCAAATAATTTAACTACCATCTCTTTATTACGTAATCTAGCGAACGCTAAGCGACGGTTAGATACTGAGTCAACCTTAGCTAATGTAATCAAAGGCTCTACTACACGGCGTAGTTCTTTTGCTTTTAGTACAGTGGTGTTAATTAATTCGTGTTCGAATAATGAAGCTGCCATGTTTTTGAACATCTCTTAAAGATGTGAACTATTACGATTTAGTTGGCGACCAGATTTTCTATGACGCATGTTTATTTCCTCAAATTATACTTATTATGTTTACTTACGCGACTTCGCTTTGCTGTAAACTTACCGGCGGCCAATTCTCAACATTCATGCCAAGACCTAAACCACGAGCAGATAATACATCTTTAATTTCATTTAATGATTTTTTACCTAAGTTAGGCGTTTTTAATAACTCACCTTCACTACGTTGTACTAAATCACCAATATAGTAAATATTTTCAGCTTTCAAACAGTTCGCAGACCGAACCGTTAACTCTAAATCATCTACTGATTGCATTAGAATAGGATCTACCTTCAACTCTTCACTAACGTCTTCAGCAGGTTGTGCTGTTTCTAAATCAACAAAAGCTGATAACTGATATTGTAAGATGTTCGCAGAGCGACCAATTGCTTCTTCAGGGTCTAACGTGCCATCTGTTTCGATATCAAGTACTAACTTGTCTAAATTTGTACGCTGTTCAACACGAGCATTTTCAACAGTGTAAGCTACGCGACGAACTGGGCTGAATGAAGCATCAACCTCTAAAACACCAACAGTTTTTTGTGTTTCATCACCAGCTTGACGAGCAAGAACAGGTTGATAACCACAACCACGCTTAACGGTCATCGTCATGCTTAACTCACCGACATCTGTTAAGTGGGCAATTTTATGCTCTGGATTAATCACTTCAACATCATGCTCTAGAGTAATATCACCGGCAGTGACAACTCCTGGGCCTTTTTTGCTAAGTGTTAATGTAACACTATCGCGACCTTGTAACTTAAAAGCAATACCTTTTAGGTTTAGCAATAAATCAATAACGTCTTCTTCAATGCCTTCTAATGTGCTGTATTCGTGTAATACGCCTTCAATTTTAGCTTCTACAACAGCACAACCGGCCATTGATGATAATAGGATACGACGTAACGCATTACCTAGTGTATAGCCAAAACCACGCTCAAAAGGTTCTAAAGTGATTTTGAAGTGATCGTCATTATATTTTTCAACGTTAATAGCGTTGGGCGTTAAAAAATCAGTTACCTTATCTAGCATGTTTACTCTCTATCTATAAAAATTTAGTTTGCTACTTATTTAGAATACAACTCAACAACTAAGTGCTCATTAATTTCAGCTGGCAATTCACTGCGTTCTGGCACAGTTTTAAAAGTTGCCTTCATAGTTTTAGTGTCAACATCAATCCATTCACATGCAGTGCGTTGTTCAGCTAATTCTAAAGCTGCATTAATGCGACCTTGTTTTTTTGCTTTTTCGCGAATCTCAATAACATCACCTGGTGTGACATCAAAAGAAGCAATGTTAACTGTTTGGCCATTGACCATAATTGCTTTGTGATTGACTAACTGACGTGCTTCTGCACGAGTCGAGCCAAAACCACTGCGGTATACCACGTTATCTAAACGTTTTTCTAATAGTGATAATAAGTTTTCACCAGTAGAACCTTTATGCTTAGCTGCTTTTTTGTAATAATTACGAAATTGATTTTCTAGCACACCGTATAGACGACGGATTAATTGCTTTTGACGAAACTGTGTACCATATTCTGATAAACGTCCACGACGTGCACCATGTTGACCTGGAATAGTATCCGCTTTACATTTCGAACTTAGAGCGCGAACACCACTTTTTAAATATAAATCTGTGCCTTCACGGCGAGCTAATTTACATGTAGGGCCTGTATACTTTGCCATTAGTTATATCCTCTTCTTACACACGACGTTTTTTAGGTGGGCGGCAGCCGTTATGAGGGATCGGTGTGCAATCTTCAATACTACCAATTTTAAGTCCGACGCCGTTAAATGCACGGACGGTTGATTCACGACCAGGACCAGGGCCTTTAATACGAACGTCAACGCGTTCCATTTTAAATTCATCTTTAACAACATTGGCTAACTGCTCAGCGGCAACTTGTGCTGCAAACGGTGTATGTTTGCGTGAACTAGTGAAACCAGCAGAACCCGAACTTGCTTGACGCAGCGCGTTACCTTGTCTGTCAGTTACCATAATGATGGTGTTATTAAAAGTGGCATTAACGTGAACTATCCCGTCAGTAACAACTTTTTTTGCTTTCTTGGTTTTGCGTGCTTCAGCCATGCTTATTTCCTATTAAAAATTCTTAACCACGAATTGCTTTACGTGGACCTTTACGTGTACGTGCATTTGTCTTCGTGCGTTGACCACGTAGTGGTAAACCACGACGATGACGAATACCACGATAACAAGCTAAGTCGCTTAAACGTTTAATATTCATTGCGACTTCGCGACGTAAATCACCCTCAAGGGTATATTTATTCAATTCTGTTCTAAGTTGCTCTAACTGATCTTCAGTTAAATCTTTAATTTTAGTACTAGCAACTATGCCAGTAGATGCGCAAACTTTTTGCGCGCGTTGTCGACCAACACCGTAGATAGATGTTAAAGCAATTTCTGCATGCTTATGGTCAGGGACATTAACCCCAGAGATACGTGCCATTAAAAACTCCTAAGTATTTAATTTTATTAACAATTTCTTGCCCGACATTAATGGTCGGAAAGGGGCGGTAGAATACACTCCTAGCCCTTAGAAATCAAGCCTTTTTTTGAATGATTAGAGAATCAAACCTCAGCTTCCATATAATGTGGCTACTGACATCTAGATTCCTAATTCTAAGTTCTATCCTTGCCTTTGTTTATGACGAGGTTCTTTACAAATAATGCGTACAACGCCTTTACGACGAACGACTTTACAATTACGACACATTTTTTTAACTGATGCACCAACTTTCATTTTCGATTCTCACAATTGTTGTTTTGGTAAGCCTAAACTTATAGCCAAAATCTTAACTATCCAAACAACCCGCCACCTAGGCCAGTTCCCTTAACATTATTTTTCTTCATCAATGACTCATATTGATGCGACATCATATGTGACTGAACCTGTGCCATGAAGTCCATCAAGACTACCACGATAATCAATAATGAAGTGCCACCAAAGTAAAATGGTACATTCCATAATTCAGTCATAATTTCTGGTGTTAACGCGACGCCAACTAAGTAGATTGAGCCAATCAATGTTAAACGCGTCATTACAGTGTCAACGTAACGTGCGGTTTGCTCACCTGGACGTATCCCAGGAATAAAAGCGCCTGATTTTTTCAAGTTATCAGCCGTTTCCTTTGGATTCATTGTCAAGGCTGTATAGAAGAACGCAAAGAAAATAATCAAGAAGGCATACATCAGAACGTACAGTGGTTGTCCTGGTGATAATGCTAAACCAATCTGACTTAACCAATGCATATTGGGCCCTTGACCAAACCAAGAAGCCATTGCCGCTGGAAACATAATAATACTAGAGGCAAAGATTGGTGGAATAACACCTGACATATTGATTTTCAAGGGTAAGTGGCTTGTTTGTGCCGCATACATTTTGCGACCTTGTTGACGCTGCGGATAGTTAATTTTGATCCGACGTTGTGCTCGCTCCATAAACACTACAAAAGCGGTAACTAATAAAACAGCAATCACAATCAATAACAAAGCAATTACTGACATCTCGCCCTGCTTAGCCTGAGTCAACGTACGAGCAATGGCACCAGGCAAGCCGGCAACGATACCCGCGAAGATGATTAAGGAAATACCATTTCCTACGCCACGCTCCGTCATTTGCTCACCTAACCACATTAGAAATAGAGTTCCTGTGACTAAACAAACAACTGCAACCACGTAGAAAGCTAAATTAGGGTTTAAAGCAATAGCTTGACTAGCAAGCAGTTTGGCCATACCTAGAGCCTGCACAGTAGCTAAGATTAACGTGCCATAGCGAGTATATTGACTAATTTTGTGACGACCAGACTCACCTTCTTTTTTCAAGGCTTCTAGCTTAGGTGAGACAGCTGACAGTAATTGCATAATGATGGATGCCGAGATGTACGGCATGACACTTAATGCGAATATAGTTAACCGACGTAATGAACCACCCGAAAATAAGTTAAACATGTTCAATAAGCCGCCTGCTGGGCCACCATTGAATAAATGCGCTAAACGACTAGGATCTAATCCAGGAATAGGAATAAATGCGCCAATTCGAAAAACGAATAGCCCAAACAAAACAAACAGCAGGCGCCGTTTGAGTTCGCCTAAGCCACCTTGGCTTAGTTTAGAATCAGATGATTTAGCCATGAATATTATGCCTCAATCTTACCGCCGGCCGCAGTGATTGCTTCAGCTGCGCCCTTAGTTGCTTTGATGCCTTTTAAGGTAATCGCTTTTTCAACTTTACCAGACAACATTACTTTAGCAAACTTTATAACGCCTGAGATAACACCCGCTTTTTTCAATGCAGCTAAATCAACGATATCACCTTCGACTTTACATAATTCGTCTAAACGAATTTCTGCAGTGATTAAACCTTTACGCGAGCTAAAACCAAATTTAGGCAAACGACGTTGAATAGGCATTTGACC
>JAWUYR010000054.1:0-25015 GCA_034110705.1 Gammaproteobacteria bacterium
AGCCAAAGTTTGGAGCCATTAGGCTTTACTCGAAGTTGTAAGCCTTCACCATCCGACAAAGAATAAATCTTCTCTTTAGGCTTTGCGTGCTTAACTTCAGTATTGGTTAAAGGTTTTGTTATTCTCGCCATTTTAGTAGTATCAGTTTAGGAGTACCGCTATAGTACTACTAAAAGTACTACTATAAAAGCTGAATATTATAGGATGTCTTAAAGCCTTATAGGCGCTAATCTACAGGTAATCCTTTAAGTTAAAAGGATTTTTTGGGTGTTGTGGGCTCTTGTCGAACTCGTTAATGGTGGAGGCGGCGGGAATCGAACCCGCGTCCGCAAACAGTCTACCTTCGGCTCTACATGCTTAGAGTTGTCTTTGATTTAGCGATTAGATACCCGACAAACAGGGAAAGCTAACCGCGGATTCGTTGTATTTTAATATTATTGCCACGAACATGCATTAATACGATCTTGTTAAGTATGACCACCCAAATCCATGCGTTACAAGCATCACTTGGCGGGTGGACGGCGGTCGGTTATTAAGCGACCTGGGTACTATGGGGTAATTGTAACGCTATTAAGCAGCTAAAGCACCTTTCACAGTAACACTTCCGTAGTTTGCATCGTTTGTTGCAACTATATGTTTGCAGTCTTTTTTACGAGGTTGGCTACATCCTCGACATGCACCTAGGGCTTCGTAATCCACGTCGAAGCCATGTCGCCCCCATAGGGAGGGTGATTATAGCAAAGTTTTCTGTGATAGAGGTAGATTATCGTTAAGTTAAATTCTTTTGCTATTGAAAAGCCATTATAGCTCCATTCAGAATTGAGACTACATGTTTCCATCTTGAATGGCGATGGATATTGCTTGTGGTTGCGTTGCAACCCATTTTTGTTGAGCCTAGTTTGTATTGGCTATAATAATTCAATTATTACGAAGGTGATTATTGTGCTAAAACAGAAGTCGGCACTAAAGGCTTCCATGTATATCTTTATTGTATAAAAGTAAAATTGTCATCTCAAATGTAAATTCTTCGCTCTCTCCAATATGGCCAATGCAATCAATTTTCAGATATTTTTCAGTTATTTTAGCGCTAGATATCTTTATCATAGCAGTCGTGTAATTAGAATTTTTTATAGGAAATACAGGCTTTCCATAGGTAAGATTGTTTTTTACAACAACAATATTTTTAAGGGTTTCATTAATAAAGCTTTCTAAGGATTCAGAGGAGGTCATTAAGCCTTGGTCTTCCATATAACTGTATAAAAGGATATAGACCATTTGATTAATTACAAATATTGATTCGGTATTGTTTAAACACCAAGTTCTTTTGACTCTTATAAACTTAGAGCTTTATAACCTTAATTTCTATATTGTGAAAATAGCATTTTTCAGCAATAAAAACTAATAATGATTATTAATGGACATTATTATTGTTCATATGATGAATTTTTTTCTTCAGAGGAGCAAAAATTATTTACTTCTCATCATTCGCGCTTTATCACGACTCCAATCACGATCTTTTTCAGTCGCACGTTTATCGTGTTGTTTTTTACCTTTGGCTAAGCCGATTTCTAACTTTACTTTACCTTTAGACCAATACAGTTTGGTCGGAACAACGGTATAACCATCGCGTTGTACGGCAGTAATAAGTTTGTCTATTTCTTTGCGATGTAACAATAGCTTACGGGTGCGTTGTGGTTCTGGTTTTACATGCGTTGATGCTGAAAGTAGTGGCGGGATTTGTGTGCCGAATAACCAAGCTTCATTGTTTTTAAGGAGCACGTAACTGTCGACTAATTGAATTTTGCCAGCGCGCAGGCTTTTGATCTCCCAACCTTCTAGGCAAATGCCGGCCTCGTAACGAGTTTCGATAGAAAATTCATAACTAGCCTTTTTATTTAAGGCGATGGCGTTGTTTGGCTTTTTGGCTTTACTCATAGTTTTCTTGCTTTAATTTGTATAATACTTCTAACGCGGCTTTCGGCGTGAGTTGATCAGGGTCGATATTATCTAATTGTTTGCGAAGTGGATCAACTGTTGTTTTTTTTGTATCAGGTGTGGTTTTGGTTAGGCCCTCGGCTTCTAGGCTGGCTAGCTTTTCTTTTGCTTGGGCTAAGACATTTTTTGGTACGCCAGCTAATTTGGCAACATGAATACCGTAGCTTTTGCTGGCTGGGCCTGGCTCAACTTTATGCATGAAGACAACATTGTCGCCATCATCAACAGCACTGACGTGTACGTTTGTGATGCCAGGTTCTTGCTTGGCAAGTTGTGTTAGTTCAAAATAGTGAGTGGCAAATAAGGTAAAGGCATGTGTTTTGGCGAGGGCACAGGCGCAGGCCCATGCTAATGACATACCGTCGTAGGTACTGGTGCCACGACCAATTTCATCGACCAAGACTAAACTATTTTCATTGGCGTTATGTAAGATGTTGGCGATTTCTGTCATCTCTACCATAAAGGTTGAGCGACCGCCGCTTAAATCATCGCTGGCACCGATACGCGTGAAGATGCGTTCGATAGGGCCAATCGTCGCAGAGCTGGCGGGCACGTAACTGCCTAAATAAGCGAGTAACACGATTAAAGCGGTCTGCCGCATGTAAGTGGATTTACCGCCCATGTTGGGGCCGGTGATTAATAACATGTTGTTGTTTGATTGTAAGGTTAAATCATTAGAGATAAAAACACCGCTTTGAATTTGCTCAACCACTGGGTGACGGCCAGCTTTAATGGTCAGAGTTTTTTGTGCCACTAATTTTGGACGGGTTAAATTTAATTCCAAGGCACGGTCGGCGAGGTTAACCAGCACGTCAACATCGGCTAAGCTGCCGGCGAGTTGTTGCAATGCACTGAGGTGTTCTAAGATATTGAGTAACAATGCTTCATATAATTTCTTTTCGCGGGCGAGGGCGCGTGTTTTTGCGCTTAAGATTTCATCTTCAAATTTTTTCAATTCTGGGGTAATAAAACGTTCGGCATTTTTTAATGTTTGTCGACGTATGTAATGTACTGGAGCCTTGTCTGAAAGCCCTCGACTAATTTCTATGTAATAACCATGCACGCGGTTGTAGCCAACTTTTAAGGTGTTAAGCCCCGTAGCAGCTTTTTCACGTTCTTCTAATTGCACTAAGAATTTGCCAGCATTGTCGCTGAGTTGGCGTAATTCGTCGAGTTGTTTGTCGTAGCCTGCGGCAATAACACCACCATCCCGTATCAGGACAGGGGGAGTATCAATAATGGCATTTTTTAATAATTGATAGAGCGTCGGTTGTGGTGCGCAGTTTGTGTTGAGCTCTGTTAATAAAACCGTTTTATAACCACCGAGTAAGGTATGAAGTTCAGGTAAGCAAGCTAATGTTGAGCGTAATAGCGTTAAGTCGCGTGGACGTGCAGATTTTAAGGCTAGCCTGGCTAACACGCGTTCTATGTCGCCAACGCTTTTTAAACAGTTTTGCAGTTCTGGAATTTTATTGTGAGCCAAAAAATCGGCGATAGCTTCTTGGCGACGATTAACGCATTGTGTGTCACGCAATGGACGGTTCATCCAGCGTTGTAAACAGCGGCGGCCCATGCTTGTTTTGGTATTGTCAAAAACACCGAATAGCGAATGTTTTTTATTCCCTTGTAAGCTTTGATTAATTTCTAAATGTTGTCTTGAGGCAGCATCAATTTGAATGCTATCGCTGTGGTCATGATGTCGGATACTTTGTATATGTTGTAATGCGGTCCGTTGTGTATGTTGAGCATACATCAAAAGTGCGCCGGCGGCGGTTAAGCCCACGGTTAAATCGTTGCAGCCAAAGCCGGCTAAATCTTGGCAAGCGAATTGTTTGCATAAAATGCGGCGTGCATTGGTTTCATCAAAATCCCAAGCGGGGCGTTTGGTAATGTGTGTGCTATAGGCTGTAATCATATCGACAGCTTGGTCGTCTGGCCATAAAATTTCAGCGGCTTGTAATCTTTCTAGCTCTGCGAATAACGCTTGTTTTGAAGTGACTTCGGTAACATGAAATCGGCCACTTGCCATGTCTAAGCTTGAGATACCAAACGTGTTTTTGTGTGAGGCTATGGCAACTAATAAGTTGTCATGTTGCGCGTCTAATAAAGCTTCGTCACTCAACGTACCGGGTGAAATTATTCGAACCACTTCACGTTCTACAGGGCCTTTGCTTGTGGCAGGGTCGCCTATTTGTTCGCAAATCGCAGCAGACTCACCTTGGGCTAATAGTTTGGCTAGGTAGCCTTCAACGGCATGATAAGGTACACCGGCCATGGCAATAGGGTCGCCAGCTGAGTTGCCGCGATGGGTTAATGTGATATCGAGTAACTTTGCGGCGCGATGCGCATCTTCATAAAAGCATTCGTAAAAATCACCCATGCGATATAACAGTAAAATATCAGGATATTGTGCTTTAATACGCAAGTATTGTTGCATCATTGGGGTGTGTTGAGCTTGTGTGGCAGATTTTGACATGCCGGAGATTTTAACATAAAAAAACCCGCCGAAGCCGGTTTAATTGACTTAAGATTAAGTCAATGAACTAGATTACTTTTGACGTAATTCGCCTTTATAATCCATTTCACCTTTACTGTTGTGATGTTGAGCAGTAGGTTGGTTTTTCATTGGAGCAGGTTTGCTCGAAGAACAACTTGCTAATAACGCTACAGCTGCAACAGCAGCAACTATGATTGCTAATTTTTTCATTAAGATATCTCCTAAAATTGTGACTAAATGAAGCTTCATTCTGATTTTTATAAACCAGAGGTGCATTTATAGTGGATAACGTCTGGTTTTACAAGAGGCGTTCAAAAATTGTACAATTTAAAGGTCGGCGTACGATCTGTACAGTGGCTGCTAATTTCGGTATATTTCAGCTTGAATCACATTTGCATATAGTAAAGGAATAGCATTGCACGGAATTTGCCGATACATTCTTATTTGTTTATGGCTTAGCCTAGGGACTAACTTGGTTGCTGAACCATTGTTTTACCCTGCTTGTTTGAGTGTTCATGCCGAGTCGGTTCATTACTACGAGCCTCAATATATACTTGAGGGTGTATTACGCGAACAGAATCCCACACTTACGGTTATTCCACACCAGCAATCTAGTGATCAGTTTGCTTTAATTAATAATGCGGCTTATAACATACCGCATCGAGCTGTACGAACAGCCTTTAAAGCTTATGAGCATGCTAAAGCGTTGGGCTATGATAAGCGGCATATTTTAACTATTGTTGATTACGCTTTGCCTTCTGATCACAAGCGTTTAGTCGTGCTGGATATGCAGCATGAAAAATTATTGTTCGACACTTATGTATCGCATGGTACGCATAGTGGTGACCGCTATGCGCGGCATTTTTCAAATAAAGACAATAGCCATGAGTCGAGCCTTGGCGTATTGATCACCGATAAACCATATGAAGGTTTATTGGCTTATTCTTTGCGTTTACGTGGCTTGGAAAAACGTTTTAATAGTAATGTTTATGAGCGAGATATTGTTGTTCATCCGGCGACTTATGTTGGTAAAAAGATTGCCACAAAATTTCATGAAGTTGGCAAAAGTTTTGGTTGTTTAGCTGTGAACAGTAAAATTGCACCACACTTGATTAATCTGATTAAGTCAGGGACAATCATTGTCAATTATTATCCGAGCCAGCAGTGGTTGACTCATTCACGATTTTTACACTAGGTTTAACAAATGAAAATAATTTTAATAATAATCAGTTTATTGGCCACTACTTTTTACACACAAGCGTTAATCTTTCGTTTGCCGCCCAAGGGGCAAGATGTTATAGGGCAGATGCAATATATTACTTCTAACTCTACTGACACGTTAGCCAATTTAGCCATGGAATATGATGCCGGGCGTGATGCCGTTCGTGCGCTTAATCCTAACTTTAACCCAGACAATTATTTGCCGGCAAATATTCCTGTGGTGATCCCAACTAAATATATTCTGCCAGATTATCCGCGTACTGGTATTGTGGTGAACATTTCTGAAATGCGTTTGTATTATTATCCGCCTGGTCGTAATGTTGTGATGACTTACCCAATCGGAATTGGTAAACCTGGACACATGACACCATTAGGGTCTACTTATGTAACGCATAAAATGAAAGATCCAACTTGGACGCCACCACAAAGTATTCGTGACTACAATAAAAAGAAAGGGATTATTTTGCCACGTGTTATTCGCGGTGGACCGGATAATCCTTTAGGTCGTCGGGTAATTTATTTAGGCTTTCCGCAATACCTAATTCATGCAACTAACTTTCCACAAAGTATTGGTAGCCGAGGCAGCTTTGGTTGTATGCGTATGATGGAAAAAAACATTGAACAGTTGTTTCCTTATGTCGGTGATAAAACGCATGTGCAAATTGTTGAAGAACCTTATAAAGCAGGCTGGTCGAATGGACAACTCTATTTAGAAATTCATAAGCCATTAAATGAAAATCGTTTTAAACTGCAAGAACGTTTAAAACCTGTATTAGAAACATTGATGAAATTATCTTTCGAGCACCATGTGACGATAGATTGGGATAAAGTGAATGTTGCTGTACAAAATCAACTCGGCATTCCTACAATGGTAAGCGAAAGCGATACTGATAGCACGGCTTATCATGTCGTAGCAGCGAAACCTAAATGGCCGACAAATACGATGTTATGCCAATTAAGCGGTAACTGTTAACTAGTGTCTATAGCAAAACAGCTCGGTGAGTTTTTACAAGAGCATGCTTTGAGCATTAGTACTGCTGAATCATGTACCGGTGGTGGCGTCGCCGCTACTATTACTGATATTCCAGGCAGCTCTGCTTGGTTTCAACGTGGTTATATCACGTATTGTAATCAAGCTAAAATCGATATGCTTGGCGTTTCAGCCGATAGTTTAGCCAATCATGGTGCGGTCAGTGAAGTTGTAGCCAAGCAAATGGCTGAAGGCGCATTGAAAAATAGCCAAGCCAATATTGCTGTAGCAACGACCGGCATTGCTGGGCCAGATGGTGGCAGCAATGATAAGCCGGTTGGTATGGTTTGTTTCGCATGGGTTTTTCAGGATAAAGCAACGATAAGCACAACGAAAATTTTTTCTGGAGATAGATTGAGTATTCGTCATCAGGCAATTGAATACGTATTAACAAAACTTTTACCAGAGTAGATGGCACGAGAGGAAATATGCTAATTGTTAATTAATATTATATCTGTTATAAAGTGGTTCTGTTTTAACGATGTTCTAGAATTTGATGTTTAACTTTCGCCACTATTTTTTATTGATTACCAGCTTAAGCATGGTTAGTTTAGCTGTCGCCCAGCCTATTGCGCCGACAGAGCAGGCAGCCGTTCGTCAAGGTGTTTATGCCGGAGTACAGTTTGGCTTTTTAGATAATGATTATTGCGATGATATCAACCTTTATATTCCTGGTGAAAAAGAGATTACACCACAAGGTTAGCGTTTCGCTTTTAGTGCCAATCTTGGTTACAACTATAATCAGTGGTTTGGTGCAGAAATCGGTGGCTTGTTTTTCTCGGATAAAGGACAAAGCCAAGCAGTTGATCCTTTAGAATCGGCAGAAGTAAATGTTTCTACGATTAATGTCCTCGCTTTAATTCATCTTAAGTTAGACGATTCATTATCGTGGGTCGCGACGATTAAACCTGGTTTTGCCGTGATGTTGGCACAGTTTGCTTACCAATTTAAAGCGACAAGTAGTCAACCACCTTGGGGAGATAGAGCCCCGAGTCAAGCTACGTTAAATAAAACCGTATTAGTGCCAACTATCGGGATATCTTTTCAACACAGTTACAATAAACATTGGGCGATGAATTTCACATATCAATATTATTATGCGGATTATGCTAAGTTTAAAGACCCTTACCAAACACCAGTGTCATCTTTAGCTTATCTGAATGTTGGTGGGAGTTACACATTTTGATGAAATTAATACGTAACAGTTTATTACTTTGCTTGTTTGCCAGTAGTGCGTTCGCAAGCAATGTAGATCAGCAAAGAGCCTTCACTCGTTTAGGTACTTATATGTTTTTTCAGTACGGGGGAGTTTACTCTGGCCAATATGGTGAACAGATTACTAAATACGATAATTTGAGTATCCAAGCACGTCTCGGCGCGGATACGATGGAGCGTTTTGGTTTTGGTTATAATGTGAATCCAAATTTAGCTTTCGAAGCGGCATTTTCCGATACTGGTATTGAGGTTAATAGTCGCAGCGGTAATATTTTAACATCGGGTGCTACTATTCAAAGCTATGATTTTGATATTTATAATCTAGAGATGGCCGCGGTTTTTAAAAATAGTTTTAATCAATTGAATAGTAATATTTATGCGAAATTCGGTTTCGTGTATTCTTACGGTGATTTAGGTATTCAATATGATACGACCAGCGGAGCTGGCCCTAGTTGGAATAACTACGGGAAACACTATCAAGGCAGTTTTAGCACCAGTGCGGTTGCCCAAATGTTTGATGTTGGTGCGGCTTGGAGTGCTAACCGGTATTTGGCTCTTACATTGGATTATGAGAGAGTCTTTAATCCGATTATAGGTCGAGGTCAATTCTCTGACCCACTTAAGAGTAAGCTGCAAGTATTGAACATGTTTTTATTCGGTGTGGCTTATAAATTTTAGTGTAGTAATGTAAGTGTTGAGTTTGAATGACTAAATTTTCTAAGCCCCATATTTGTCTAGACAGCCTTCGGTAGATCTTCTATAATTCTTCAAACCAACGGGATGATTGTTCATCCCGTTTTTACGATGGGAGCGTAAATTGACTCAGCCAGCTATTTTAGTCCTCGCGGACGGGAGCATTTTTCACGGTTCTAGCATTGGTATTGCTGGTGAAACCACCGGTGAAGTTGTCTTTAATACCGCTATGTCCGGTTATCAAGAAATGCTCACCGATCCATCCTACGCCCAACAAATCATCACCTTAACTTATCCGCATATCGGCAACGTCGGTTGCAACAGTTTAGATTCTGAGTCGTCTCAAATGGCCGCCGCCGGTTTAGTGATTCGTGATTTACCTCTGACTTATAGCAACTGGCGTGCTGAGCAATCGTTACAAGATTTTTTATTCGATAATAACGTAGTAGGGATCGCCGATGTCGATACTCGTAGGCTAACTCGTATTCTGCGTGAGAAAGGCGCACAAAGTGGCTGTATTATGGCCGGTGAACATATGAGTGAATCGACGGCCTTACTTAAAGCGCAAAGCTTTTCTGGTCTGGCTGGCATGGATTTAGCGAAAGTTGTTAGCACTAAGGTGTCATATCCTTGGTTACAAGGTACATGGCAGTTAGACAGTAATGCTTATAAAGAACTCGATGCTAGTGAGCTACCTTACAATGTTGTTGCTTATGATTTTGGTATTAAGCGTAATATTCTACGAATTTTAGTCGACCATGGTTGTAATGTGACTGTGGTGCCAGCACAAACTACGGCTGAGGAAGTCTTGGCTATGAAACCAGATGGGATTTTCTTATCTAATGGGCCTGGCGATCCAGAACCTTGCACATACGCTATTGCAGCTATCGAAGCCTTTTTGCAAACCGATATTCCTATTTTTGGTATTTGTTTAGGCCATCAATTATTAGCCTTAGCCACCGGTGCCAACACGTTGAAAATGAAATTTGGTCATCACGGTGCTAACCATCCAGTACAAGATTTACAGACAGAGCAAGTGCTTATCACGAGTCAAAACCATGGTTTTGCAGTAGATGCAGATTCATTGCCAGACAATGTTGAGCCAACCCATGTTTCATTATTTGACGGCTCACTACAAGGCTTACGGCTTACTGATAAAGCGGCCTTTAGTTTTCAAGGTCATCCAGAAGCATCACCTGGGCCACATGATTTAGTGCCATTATTTGAACGTTTTATTGATTTAATGCAGGAGAGAAAAATTTAGGGAACTTAGGCTTTTGAATTCCGAATCCTAAACCTTGAATCCTAAAAAATATGCCAAAAAGAACTGACATAAAAAGTGTACTCATATTAGGTGCTGGCCCAATTATTATTGGCCAAGCTTGTGAGTTTGACTACTCTGGCGTGCAAGCGTGCAAAGCCTTAAAAGAAGAAGGCTACCGAGTTGTTCTTGTTAATTCTAATCCTGCTACTATCATGACCGACCCATCTATGGCGGACTCTGTTTATATAGAACCGGTTATTTGGCAAGAAGTCGCGAAGATTATAGAGCAAGAACGCCCAGATGTATTACTGCCGACCATGGGTGGACAAACGGCACTGAACTGCGCTTTGGATTTAGATCGTGAAGGTGTATTAGCCAAATATAATGTTGAAATGATTGGTGCAAAAAAAGAAGCGATTGATAAGGCTGAAGATCGTAAACTCTTTAATGAGGCTATGGCTAGAATTGGCTTAGAAGTGCCGCGAGCCTTTGTTGTTAATACGCTCGAAGAAGCGGTTGCCCGTCAACAAGATTTAGGTTTTCCAACCATTATTCGACCTAGCTTTACCATGGGTGGTAGTGGTGGCGGTATTGCCTATAACAAAGAAGAATTTTTAGAAATCTGTCAACGTGGTTTTGATTTATCACCAACGAACGAGTTGCTACTCGACGAATCATTACTCGGTTGGAAAGAATACGAAATGGAAGTTGTGCGGGATCATAAAGATAACTGCATTATTATCTGTGCCATCGAAAACTTTGATCCAATGGGGGTGCATACGGGTGACTCTATTACGGTAGCACCTGCACAAACACTAACCGATAAAGAATATCAAATTATGC
Source organism: Gammaproteobacteria bacterium (assembly GCA_034110705.1). GTDB lineage: Bacteria > Pseudomonadota > Gammaproteobacteria > JABDGN01 > JABDGN01 > JAWUVP01. The sequence continues at coordinate 10,759 of JAWUYR010000054.1, forward strand.
GTAATGCCTCCTTGGCGGTATTACGTGAAATTGGTGTTGATACCGGTGGCTCAAATGTGCAATTTGGGATAGACCCAAAAACAGGACGCATGGTGGTGATTGAAATGAATCCTCGTGTATCGCGTTCGTCTGCACTAGCTTCAAAAGCGACAGGTTTTCCTATTGCTAAAATCGCGGCTAAATTAGCTGTTGGTTACACTTTAGATGAATTGAAAAATGATATTACCGGTGGTGCAACGCCCGCATCTTTTGAGCCGACGATTGATTATGTGGTTACAAAACTCCCGCGTTTCAACTTTGAAAAATTCCCAGGAGCAGATGCACGTTTAACTACGCAAATGAAATCAGTTGGTGAGGCCATGGCTATTGGTCGAACATTCCAAGAGTCATTACAAAAAGCGATGCGTAGTTTAGAAATTGGTGTTTATGGTTTTCAAAACCAGATTGATTTATCGCAAGAAAATGCTGAAGAAATTTTAATCGATGAATTACAAACACCTGGTGAAAAGCGTTTGTGGTATATCGGTGATGCTTTTCGTTACGGTTGGGATATTGAAAAAGTTTTTGAATTAACGAATATCGATCCTTGGTTTTTAGTGCAGATTAAAGATTTAATCGATGAAGAGCAAAAATTAATTAGTCTCGGTTTAAAGAACTTAGATAAAAATTTAATGCGTCGATTAAAGCGTAAAGGGTTTGCTGACTTTCGCTTGGCGAGCCTGTTAGGTGTAAATGAAAGAGACTTACGTGAGCGTCGCTATATGCTAGGTGTTCGGCCTGTTTATAAACGTGTCGATACTTGTGCCGCCGAATTTTCGACAAGTACAGCTTATTTGTATTCAACTTATGAAGAGGAAAGTGAAGCGCTACCTAGTATTAACAAAAAAATCATGGTGCTCGGTGGCGGTCCAAACCGAATAGGCCAAGGTATCGAATTTGACTATTGTTGTGTCCACGCCGCTTATGCTGCACGTGATGAAGGTTTTGAAGCGATTATGGTGAACTGTAATCCAGAAACTGTTTCTACAGATTATGATACTTCTGACAGACTTTATTTTGAACCGCTTACACTAGAAGATGTTTTGGAAATTGTGGTCGTTGAACAACCGGCAGGAGTGATTGTTCAATATGGTGGCCAAACCCCATTAAAACTAGCGCGCAGTTTAGAAGCTGCTGGCGTACCAATTATCGGAACGTCACCAGACTCGATTGATCGAGCCGAAGATCGTGAACGTTTTAGTTTAGTATTACAAAGTTTAGGATTACGACAGCCTGCGAATGACACTGTTAAAGATATTCTGGAAGCTGTACCAAAAGCACAAAAAATAGGTTACCCGTTAGTGGTTCGTCCATCTTATGTTTTAGGTGGTCGGGCGATGGAAATTGTCTATAACGACGAAGAGCTATTGCATTATATGCGTACAGCGGTGCAAGTATCGAATGCTGCACCTGTATTGTTAGATCACTTTTTAGATGATGCGATTGAAGTTGATGTCGATGCAATTTGTGATGGTAAAGACGTTATTATCGGTGCCATTATGGAGCACATTGAGCAAGCTGGTGTGCATTCAGGTGATTCATCTTGTTCATTACCCGCTTATACTTTAGATGCTGCAACGCAAGACAGAATTCGGGAGCAAGCCATCGCACTGGCAAAAGAATTAAAAGTGATTGGCTTAATGAATATTCAATTCGCTGTTCAACGCGGTGATATTTACGTGATTGAAGTTAATCCACGAGCCTCTCGTACAGTACCCTTTGTTTCTAAAGCGACTAATCGACCTTTAGCTAATATTGCGGCTCGCTGCATGATGGGGGTTAGTTTAGCAGAGCAAGGCATTACGGAAGAAGTTGTACCAGAATTTTACTCAGTTAAGCGCCCCGTATTTCCATTTTCAAAGTTCCAAGGTGCCGACCCAATTTTAGGCCCAGAAATGAAATCAACAGGTGAAGCCATGGGGACTGGTGACACTTTTGCAGAAGCTTTTGCGAAAGGTATTTTGGCCATTAACGAAATTCTACCAACATCCGGTAATGCTTTTTTAAGCGTTAAAAAATCGGACAAAGTGGGCATGGTTAAGTTGGCTAAGAACTTACACAAACTTGGTTTTAAACTTTTTGCGACTAAAGGCACGGCAAAAGTTATTCAAGAAGCAGGTCTCGAATGTGAGTCTGTGAATAAAGTGCGCGAAGGGCGGCCTCATATTGTTGATAAAATTAAAAATGATGAAATCGATTTTATTGTTAACACCACTAATAGCAAACCAAGCCGGTCTGACTCATTCACTATTCGGCGCAGCGCATTGCAAAATAAAACTTGTTACTACACCACATTAGCTGGCGCACAAGCTGCTGTGTTGGCAATGAATTATGGTGATGAGATGAAGGTTCGTAAACTGTAAGGATAAATGTGTTAAGTTTTACAATTCGTCTTTGTGTCAGTTAGATTAACTCTCTAAGGATAATGTCTTGCATGGCAAATTTCAACATTGAAAAATATCTACAAAGTTTACACCTCGACGAAGTTAAGCAGCTGTGCAAGCCTCTGGAGGAGCATTTTGGTCTAACGAGCTTTGTCTATCGCAAAAACTATATTGATGGCACCGAAATCAACATATCTAATCAGCCTGAATGGGTTGAGCACTTTTATACAAATAATAATTTAATTAAAGAAAGCGTGTTCGATAAGCATCCAGATAATTATCAATCAGGGTTTGTGCTCTGGTCGCAGTTAGAAGGGCATCAGGAAATTTTAACACGTGCAAAAGCCTTTAATATTGACCATGGTATGACTATCGTGAAAAAAGTGGCCGACGGTTTAGAGCTCTGCTATTTCGGTACGCGTGATGCCAACCCCGAGATTGTGAATTATTATTTAAATAATATTGATTTGCTCGAGCGTTTTATTCTTTATTTTTAAGCTCAGGCGGCAGAAATTATTAAGACGGCTGAACGGCAAAAAATTATTGTTTTAGAAAACAAATATGATCTAGTCGATATATTGGATAAAGATATCGATGCTATTCGCCCAAGCATAACTCGGGAAGATTTTATAAAAGCGACCCAATTAAAAAGATATCATCTCGACGGCGAGTTTCAAAGTATTGTGTTATCAGCGCGTGAGATGGATGTGATCCGTTGTCTTTTAAAAGGCATGACAAGTGAAGAAACAGGCAAAGAGATCTTTTTATCTTCACGCACGATTGAAGATTATCTGGCTGAAATACGAGTTAAGTTCGATGTGAAGAGCAAATCACAATTAAGCAGAAAGTTACGTCAAGCTGATTTTATTTCTTATATTCTGCATAACTAATCAATATCGTAACGTGGTAATCGACGTAAGATGAGTAAGGCTATAAGCCCCAGTAAAGCCGAAATGCTCAGCATGTAGGCAACAATACTAGGTTTGTGCGTTACATAAATTAAGCTAGTGGCAATAAGCGGAGTGAGACCACCAAATAGCATGGCAGCAATACTATAGGAAAAAGCAAAACCAGAGTAGCGAATTGATTTTGGAAAAAGGCTGGGCATGATTTTGAAAATAGGGCTTATATAAATACCGACCAGTAATGTTAATAGGGTTAAAATAACTAAAATCGAATTAAACGAACTATGCAAGATTAATTCATAGCAGTAAGGTGTCAGTAATAATAAACCAATACAGCTCGTATATAGCATCAAACGATTACTGATTCTATCACTTAAATATCCAAAGAAGATCACAAATACACATAAGAATACTTGTAAGATCCCGGTTAATAAAATACTCGTCGATAAACTCAAGTTAGCATAGCTATGTAAATAACTAACGTTAAAAACGTAGAGTAAATAAAAGCCACTTATTGGGAGCATGTTTAAAAAGATAATCACGATTACTGTTAACCAATGGTATTTGAACGCCCGTAATAAAGGTGCTTTGCGAGTAACATGATCTTTTGATTTCGGTATGTCGGTTAAGTGACGTTTTAAGAAAGAAGACAGTACTAATGGGATTATGCCCAATAGAAAAGGTAAGCGCCAATTCCAACTAGCATTTGGTATTAATTTTAAGGCGATATAACACACTAGCACACCGGCAATACATCCCAATACCGAAATTGCCCAAGTGATGCTTATATGCAAGCCGCGATGCTGTTTCTCAGTAGTTTCGGCGATATAAATAATCGAGCCTGAGAATTGTGGGCCAACACAAAAGCCTTGTATCATCCGAAATAAAGTAATCAAAATAGGGGCAAGAATGCCAATGGTTTGATAGTCAGGCAGTAAGCCTGTCATAAAAGTTGGAATAGAAATTAAGATGACTATCACTCTTAACACGGGACCTTTGGCAGTTCTATCTCCGATATGGCTGCAAATAATAGCCCCTAATGGGCGCATGATAAAACCAGAACCGAAGGAGGCAAATGCGGCCATTAAAGATAGAGTGTGGTTACTGCTGGGGAAAAAGTCACGGGCAATGATAGTGGCAAAATACGCGAAGATGGTAAAGTCATACCATTCGACGAAGTTACCTAAATTAGCGGCCAGTTTGGTTTTGTACGTAGTTGTAGGTGAAGTGATATTTGCCTCTTAGTTAAGTTATTGTAATATAAAAAATTTGTAAAGCCCCATTGCCTATATTCCGTAATTATTACGGCTGTATTGTTATCCAAACCGTTTATACTGGACGAGTTCTAGTTTAACATAGAGGTGGAGAAGAGTCTTGACGTGTTATGACACGACAACAATTGATTTAATTTTTGTAGTAGAGGTTTTATGAATTATATAGAAGAAGCACTGTGCGTTGTTGAAGCCTATTTTCATGCAACTTATAATGGTGATGCGGGTGGCATTAAGAAAGTGTTTCATGAGGTGGCGACGATTAGTGGGTATATTGAAGATGAATTCTATACCTGGACTGTCGATCAGTTTGTGGCAAATATTGCAGGGCAGTGGAAAATCATCAATAAGTTATTTATCTCGATTTAAAAGTAAAAAGTATTTCCATTGCTGATTACTTATAATCGGCGATGACTTTGTACAGGTACACTCTGGCGAATCGATTGTAAATATTCAATATCAATCTCTGAGGTAAGTACGCCTTCACCTTGTTGTATGCAACCGAGCACTTTACCCCATGGGTCGACGATCATGCTATGACCATAGCTTTTACGTCCACCGGGATGCTCACCGGTTTGGTTGGATGCCACTAAGTAACTTTGTGTTTCTATCGCTCGGGCATGGCAGAGAGTGTCCCAGTGGGCTTTACCTGTGGTGTGGATAAAAACTGATGGTAGTATAATAATTTCAGCACCTTTATCGACTAAAATGCGGAATAACTCCGCGAAACGTAAGTCATAACAAACCGCTAAACCCACCATACCTAATGGTGACTCAAAGACTACCGGTGTGTTACCAGCAATAGTTTTAGCGGATTCGTGGTAATTTTGTGCGCCATTTTCTAGCTTCACGTCGCATAAATGAATTTTGTTGTATCGAGTAACCAACTCACCTTTGTTATTATACACCAAGCAAGTCGCGCGAACCCGTTGGTCATCTTCGCTCGCGATGGGAATAGTGCCGCCAACAATCCATATATTTAATGCTTTAGCTTGTTCGCTGAGCATGGTTTGAATAGGACCTTCACCTAAATGTTCGCGAGCTTCAATATGGCCATTTTCAACCGATAGCGTGGGGAACATTTCCGGCAACACGGCGATAGAAGCGCCATCGGCGGCGGCTTGCAATAAGCGCACAGCGGTTTAATATTTGTATCAACATTGTCGACGGAAGTCATTTGAATGGTGCTAATTTTGTGGGTCATATTTTGGCCTTTTGGTTGCTGCGGCGATTATAGCAGGAATGACTAATAGACCTAGTCCAATCGTAAAATCTATGCCATAATACTGGCTTGAACTAATCGGCCCTCGTTCATATAAATTGCAAACCCTTATCTGTTAGATGAGTCTGTTGGCAATTTACTTACATACTTTATATTTATAACTGTCTATTTTTAGGAGATACAGATGGATAACGATCGTAATAAAGCGTTGAGCGCTGCGTTGAGTCAAATTGAACGTCAATTTGGTAAAGGCTCTGTCATGAAATTAGGGGACTCGAGTGCCATTCGCGATATTGAAGTGTACTCAACCGGTTCAATTACATTAGATGCTGCTTTGGGCGTTGGGGGTTTACCACGCGGCCGAGTAGTCGAAATTTATGGGCCTGAATCTTCAGGTAAAACCACATTAACTTTGCAAGTGATTGCAGAGTGTCAAAAAGCAGGTGGCACAGCCGCTTTTATTGATGCAGAGCATGCATTAGACCCAAGCTATGCTACAAAACTTGGCGTCAATGTTGATGAGCTTTTGGTTTCTCAACCGGATACGGGTGAGCAAGCTTTGGAAATTACCGATATGCTAGTACGTTCTAGCGGTGTTGATGTTGTGGTTATTGATTCGGTCGCGGCTTTAACGCCAAAAGCTGAAATCGAAGGCGATATGGGTGATCATCACGTCGGTTTACAAGCTCGCTTAATGTCACAAGCTTTGCGTAAACTAACCGGCAACATTAAAAGTTCTAATACGTTAGTGATTTTTATTAACCAAATCCGCATGAAAATTGGTGTGATGTTCGGTAACCCAGAAACGACTACCGGTGGTAATGCCTTGAAATTTTACTCATCAGTGCGTTTAGATATTCGCCGTATTGGTAGTATCAAAAAAGGTGATGAAATCTTAGGTAACGAAACACGCGTTAAAGTGGTGAAAAATAAAGTTGCACCGCCGTTCAAAAAAGCTGAGTTTGATATCATCTATAACGAAGGTATTTCTAAGCATGGTGAAATTATCGACCTGGGTGTTAATCTTGGTTTTGTTGATAAAGCCGGTGCTTGGTATAGCTATGAAGGCACACGAATTGGTCAAGGTAAAGATAACGTGCGTCAATACTTGAAAGAACATCCTGAAATGTCAGATGAAATTGAAGGTAAAATTCGTGCCACTTTGTTACCCGATCGTTCCGTTGATGAAAAAAAAGTGAAAGCGGAAGATTTGAAGAATAAAGACATTAAAGACGTTAAAGAATAACGTGTAGTTAAAGCCATCCCCACCTTAAAAGGAAAGCTCCTTTTAAAAATTCCTTCCTCCTGTAAAGGGGGAAGATAAGGGTGGGGATAATTTAAAAGACTTGAGTAGCAAGTAAACTTCAACCGTTACATTATGTCAAGAAAACCTAAATCCATACGTCACCGCGCACTAGATCTTCTAGCCCGTCGCGAGCATTCGCGCCTAGAGTTATCCCGCATGCTAAAACAGGGTGAGTTCAACTACCAAGAAATTGAACCTTGCCTCGACCAATTACAAGCTGACGACCTACTCAGTAATGAGCGTTTCGCAAACGCTTATGCTAGAATGCGCAGTTGTAATGGCTTTGGGCCAGAGCGGATTTTACGTGAGTTAGCAGAACGAGGTGTCGACGATTACTTGGCTAGCCAAGCCTTACGAAATCTAAAAGCTGATTGGTTAACCAATGCCCGGGAAGTGCGGAGCAAAAAATATGGTAGCCACCCAAGAAAAGATTTTGCTGAGCGAGTAAAGCAAGCACGGTTTTTAAATTATCGTGGTTTTAGCCACGATATTATCAATATAATGTTAGGAGAAAAATAAATGGCACATGCAGCAGGTATTATGGCCTTGGTCGATGATGCGAAACAACGCATTCAAGAAGTCAGTGTGACGGATGTAAAAGACATGCAAGAGCAGCAAAAAGATTTTATCTTAATTGATACGCGTGAAGAAAGTGAATGGAATATGCATCACTTACCACAAGCCTCTCATATGAGTCGTGGTGTTCTCGAATTTAAAATTGAGCAAGCTATTCCAAATAAAGATACTGACATCATTTTATACTGTGGTGGTGGTTATCGTTCAGCTTTAGCGGCAGATAATTTACAAAAAATGGGCTACAAGAACGTAGCTTCAATGGCCGGTGGTTATCGCGATTGGCAACAAGCTGGCTATGAGCTAACTTCCTAAATTCTAAATTCTAAATTCTATAAAGGTGAATAATGAAAAGTGCTGATATAAGAAATAAGTTCCTGCAATATTACGCAGATCGCGGTCATCAAAAAGTGGCGAGTAGCTCCGTTGTGCCAGCGAACGACCCTACGTTATTATTTACCAATGCGGGTATGGTGCAATTTAAAGATACATTTTTAGGGGATGAGCCACGTAGTTATACTCGAGCAACTTCATCACAGCGTTGTATTCGTGCTGGTGGTAAGCATAATGATTTAGAAAATGTTGGTTATACAGCGAGGCATCATACACTTTTCGAAATGTTGGGTAATTTTTCTTTCGGCGATTATTTTAAAAAAGATGCAATTGAATTTGCCTGGACATTTTTAACAGAAGAATTAAAAATCCCTAAAGAAAAACTTTGGGTTACAGTCTTTAGAGACGATGATGAAGCTGCTGAAATTTGGTTGCGAGATATTGGTATTTCACCTGAGCGTTTAACGCGTTGTGGTGAAAAAGATAATTTCTGGTCGATGGGGGATACTGGCCCATGTGGACCCTGCACAGAAATATTTTACGATCATGGTGCTGATATTTGGGGTGGCCCTCCTGGTACGCCAGAAGAAGATGGCGATCGTTATATTGAGATTTGGAACTTAGTCTTTATGCAATTTAACCGCAGTAAAGATGGCAGCATGGCACCATTGCCGAAGCCTTCAGTCGATACTGGCATGGGCTTGGAGCGCTTAGCGGCGGTGTTACAAGATGTGCATGAAAATTATGAAACCGATTTGTTTATTCCTTTATTGAAAAAAGTCGGTCAGTTAACGGGGCTTGATGATATTCAACAAACATCGGCACGTGTTATTGCTGACCACATTCGTTCTTGTTCTTTTTTAATTACCGATGGTGTTATTCCATCAAACGAAGGACGAGGTTATGTATTACGCCGTATTATCCGCCGCGCTATTCGTCATGGACATAAGCTTGGCTTGCAAGATGTATTCTTTCATAAATTAGTTCCCGTTTTGGTCGAGAATATGGGTGAGGCTTATCCTGAATTGGTTAAAGCTCAGCCACAAATTGAACGTTTATTAAAACAAGAAGAGCAACAATTTGCGAAAACGTTAGAACAAGGTTTAACTATTCTTGATACGGAGTTAGCAAAATTAAACGATAAAAAAATTCCTGGTGACGTTATTTTTAAATTGTACGACACTTATGGTTTTCCAGTTGACTTAACCGGTGACATTACTCGTGAGCGTGAATTAGAACTTGATATGCCAGGTTTCGAAGCTGCAATGCAAGCACAACGTAAGCAATCACAAGCTGCTAGTAATTTTGGCGTGGATTACAATGACAAATTAGTTATACAACAAGCTACTGACTTTGCCGGCTATGAAAGCTTAGCCAATGAAGCGATGGTGACCGCATTAATCAAAGACAGTGAGATGATCAATAGTTTAAATGAAGGTGAGTCGGGCATAATCATTCTTGACCGTTCACCTTTTTATACTGAAAGTGGTGGTCAAGTTGGTGATCAAGGTGAGCTTTCAAATCATGATGCAAGCTTTATTGTGGCTGATACTAAAAAATCTAACAAAGCGCACTTGCACCACGGTAAAGTAACACGTGGCACTATCAGCATTGGAGATAAGCTCAATACGCAAGTACATGCGGAACGACGCCAAGCGATTAAGTTGAACCACACGGCAACGCATTTATTACATTCAGCATTACAACAAGTGCTAGGTGAACACGTGCAACAAAAAGGTTCGCTGGTTGATTCGGCAAGATTGCGTTTTGATTTTGTGCACTTTTCACCAATGAGTGCTGATGAAATACGTAACGTAGAAAATATTGTTAATGAAAAAATACGTGAAAATATTCTTGGTGACATAAAAATCATGACACCAGATGAAGCCAAAGCCGAAGGTGCTATGGCGCTGTTTGGTGAAAAATATGGCGACAAAGTACGCGTTTTAACTTATGGTGATTTTTCAAAAGAATTATGCGGTGGTACACATGTAGAGCGAACAGGTGATATTGGTTTGTTTAAAATTACCGAAGAAACTAGCATTGCTTCTGGCGTACGTCGTTTAGAAGCGGTGACAGGTGCGGTAGCGTTAAGTTACGTGAATAATGCCGATATACAATTACGGTATTTGTCTAATGAATTAAAAACACCACGTGAAACAGTACAAGGAAAAGTAGAGCAATTATTAACCCGACAAAAAACCTTAGAAAAAGAAATCGATCGTTTGAAAGCTAAACTCAGTAGTGCGGCCGGTTCTGATTTGGCAGAGCAAGTCCAAAAAATTAATGGGGCTCAAGTATTGTTAGCCATATTGCCGGAAGCCGATCCAAAAAGTTTACGTGATGTTGTCGACCAGCTAAAAAATAAATTAGGTGAGGCTGTGATTGTTGTGATGACAGCTCAAGGTGAGAAGGTCAGTATCGTGGCTGGTGTGACCAAAGGTTTAGTGAATAAAGTTAAAGCCGGTGAGTTGGTTGGCGAAGTGGCTAAGCAAGTTGGTGGCAAAGGTGGTGGTCGTCCAGATATGGCGCAAGCCGGTGGTAGCCAGCCTGAAAAAATGGAAACAGCATTGCAAGTTGCTGCAGACTGGCTACAAGGGAAGTTATAAGAATTTCTTAAATGGTAATGTTACTAGAATAATAGTGGAATAATTTTTTGAAAATATGAAAAAATTGATCGTACAAAAATTTGGAGGCACTTCAGTTGCAAATATTGAGCGTTTGCAACATGTGATGCAAACTGTGCTTGAAACTCATGCACAGGATACGGAGGTGGTAGTGGTGTTATCAGCCATGTCTGGTGAAACCGATCGCCTAGTCGAATTAGCCTACAGTGCTGCTGAGCAACCTAATTTACGCGACTATGACAGTCTTATTTCAACCGGTGAACAAGTTTCAACGACTTTACTGAGTATCCTATTAAACGCTGCTGGTTACAAAGCAAAATCGTTAACAGCAAGACAAGCTGGTTTGATGACAGATGATGTGCATAAAAAAGCGAGTATTATCGATATTAACGTTGATTACTTACGTCAAGAATTGGCCAATGGAATTATCCCCGTGATCACTGGGTTTCAAGGTTTAAATAGCATCGGGGATATCACCACCCTAGGACGTGGCGGTTCAGATACGACGGCTGTAGCCTTAGCAGCAGCTTTAAAAGCCGATGAGTGCCAAATTTTTACCGATGTTGACGGTGTTTATACTGCCGACCCGCGTATTGTGCCGCGCGCACAACGCTTGGACAATATCACCTTAGAAGAAATGTTAGAGATGGCTAGCCTAGGAGCCAAAGTGCTGCAAAACCGAGCCGTGAAATTTGCCGGTAAATACAAAGTGCCATTACGGGTATTATCAAGCTTTAGTCCGGGTGCTGGCACATTAATCAGTTATGAGGAAATTAATATGGAAAAAGCCGTTGTTTCTGGGATCGCTTTTAATCGCAGCGAGGCTAAACTAAGTTTGCTGGGTATCCCCACAGGGGCAGGGATGATGGCAAAAATCATCGGACCGATGGCCGATGCAGGTATTGATATTGACATGATTTTGCAAAATGGAGGAGTCGATGAAACCTTCAATGTGACTTTTACTGTTCATCGAGACGAGTATCAACATTCATTAAGTATGCTTCAAGATATATGTAAGCAATTGAAAGCAAAAGAAGTTACAGGCGATAAGCAGATAGCGAAGGTTTCAGTTATTGGTGTTGGTATGCGATCACATGCTGGTGTCGCGAGTAAGGTATTTAGCACTTTAGGTCACGAAGGAATTCCGGTACAATTGGTCACTACTTCGGAGATTAAAATCTCCGTGGTAGTGGCTGAGAAATACCTAGAGTTGGCAGCGCGTAGCTTGCATACAGTGTTTGGCTTAGATTCTGAAATGACAGAAGAATTCGATCCGACGCCTACAGTATCGTCAAATTAAGTTGTTTCTTACACAAGGAAGGTGGTAAAGCTTCATGGAAGTAAGCTGAGCTCGGCTTAATGTTACCTTAATTTATCCTCCTTATAATGCTCTGAGTTCCGAACTTCGGTACTTACTAGGAAACTATAAAAAAGATAAAAATCAAAAAGATAATTTAAGGGAGTTTGAAGGATGTTAATTCTTACAAGGCGTGTCGGGGAAACCCTGATGATTGGTGACGAAGTCACTGTAACGGTACTTGGTGTAAAGGGTAATCAAGTTAGAATCGGAGTCAATGCTCCAAAAGAAGTTGCGGTTCATCGTGAAGAAATTTACCGTAGAATCGAAGATGAGAAGCAAGGTTTAGAAGCGACTCAAAATATCGATAACGATACAGATTTAGCTGTCACAAGTGGCAATGTATAAGTATCTCCAAAAGTGAAATTGAGTATCCATACTACGTTTGAGGGGATGTAGTGTGGATATTTTTTTATCTGCGAATTATAGAGTAACAAAGCTTTCATGGAAGAATTGCGTTTAAAGTCCATTCATTATTTCTTGATTTTTCTGATAGTCTTTTTTTGGGCAACAGGGGCGATTGGTGTACGTTATTGTGTGCGGGTAATGAGCCCCAGCGATATTACCGTCATTCATTTATTCAGTGCTTCTATCATATTACTAGCTTTATTTTTTTTCCAAAAAAGCAAACGAAAACCTTGTTGGCGAGATATTATTCGCTTTATCACGGCTGGTGTTTGCGGTTGTGCTATTTACAACTGGGGTTTCAACATCGGTGCAATGACGGCACCAGCTTCTATTGTGAGTTTTATTGTCGCTTTAAGTCCTGTTGTTGTGGCAGTTATTTCCCGTGTATTCTTAGGTGAAAAAATAACAAGACTATCATTCTTAGGTTTATGCGTTGGCGTACTAGGATTGGTAATAATTTTATTTAACCAACAGTTTAAAGGTGCATTCAATACAGGTTTACTTTATGCTGCTGGTGCCTTATTAGGATTCAGTATTGCTACTGTGATACAAAAATCATTAATTAAGCGGTTTCATCCTCTTGAAGTATCTACCTATTGTGTTTGCCTGGGTACATTAGCAATGATCTTTTCCTTACCGCATGCATTAAAACAGTTTGTACATTTACCCTTACACTATGAAGTTATTTTGGTTTATATTGGTATTTTTCCCATTGCGGTCGCTACTATCATATGGATGAGCGTCATGCGGCGGATGACAGCAACTCAAGCGAGTACACTTTGTTTGTTATCACCCTTTATTATTTTGATCTTAGCCTGGTTTTTATTACATGAGCTACCAACGACTTGGGCAATGATAGGTGTTTTGATTACAGTACTAGGCACGTATTTGGTGATCCGTTTTGGGGGCAAGCAACGTTTGTAGTCTGTAATAGTGAGATTTTGATTATAAAGTAAGATAAAAAAACGCTTTGAAAAAAGCGTTTTTACAAAATGGTGCGCCCGGAAGGAGTCGAACCTCCGACCTTCTGGTTCGTAGCCAGACACTCTATCCAGCTGAGCTACGGGCGCGTAAAGTAAGGTCCTGATTATACAATCAAAATCAGGAAGGTCAATATTTTTTATTGATTGGTTTTCACTTTATTTCTTAATGGCAAGTTGCTCATTCAAATGGCGTGGTGGCTTTTGTGTGATAATGTTCCCACACAGACGCAAGAGAACCAAAATTTTTTCCATAGACCTAAAGTTACAACGAATCCACGTTATCTAGTTATATCGAGTTAGTAGACTTAAAGTACTCGGTGTAAAACCATCGATGAGGTTATCTTGTGATAAAAGTCCACAGTTAGAAACGCCTCCTGTACTTAGATTGATTTGACATGACTCTATATCACTATTGTTAGTGTTACCCCAATAAATATGATTATCCACTGCATTTACCACTATAGACTGATAGCTGCCTGATAACTCATCGATTGAAGAACATGCACTTATACTGCCATCTGAGGCAACAGAGCACACTCGATCCCCGCTACAACTAGCCGTTTCGTAAAAATGTCGTCCATCGGCTGTAAGAGCAATGCCATCGGGACTAAGCGAGCCCGCAGTGGCTGATTGTGCCTCACAGTTTGTGAGTAATCTTCCCCCATAAAAGTGGACACCAATTTGTTAAACTATGAAAAACAAAGAGGGGACATATGTCAAAAAACGCAAGAAAATATACGGCAGAATATAAAGCTGAAGCACTGAAGCTAGCGCTAAGCTCAAGCTCGGTTTGAGGAGCAGCAAAAGATTTAGGGATGCCAGCAGCAACACTGCATACCTGGGTAACAC
>JAWUYR010000055.1:0-19234 GCA_034110705.1 Gammaproteobacteria bacterium
TCTTAGCCGCTGTTTTTTTCTTACCGACTGGCTTTTTAATCGGGGTTTTCTTTTTCGCTACCGTTTTTTTAACTGCAGCTTTTTTCTTGGCAACTGTTTTCTTAACTATAGCTTTTTTCTTGACAACTGGCTTTTTAACTACAGGTTTTTTCTTGATAACTGTTTTTTTGGCCGCGGTTTTTTTCGCTACGACTTTCTTTTTTACAGCTACTTTTTTAGCCGTGACTTTTTTAGCCGCTGGCTTTTTCGCTGCGATTTTTTTCTTAATGATGGGTTTCTTCACAGCGACTTTCTTTGTTGCTGTCCTTTTCTTTATGGTAGCTTTCTTGCTAGTAGCCTTACGTTTTACGGCCATAATATACTCCTTAACTGTAAAAAAGTTGTCCAGATTCTAAAGAATAAACGCTTCGCATGCAAGTAGAGATTTTATGACTATTTTTTAGGCATATATCCTACCTAGACAATGCTAACCAAGTTAACTCAAAATGAATAAACATGCTATATTGTTTACATGTCTAAAGATATTAGCAAACAAAGTTGCAATTGGCTCACAAAATGGTTAATAAATGATTATAAGCCATTAAACACTGGGCTATGTGACTTTGAGCGCCTCAGCCAAGAAGTGCAATCTGGTGACGTTTTACTTGTCGAAGGCCGCAGTAGGGTCGCTGATGTCATTAAATACTTATCGCAGAGCCCTTGGTCACACTCAATGCTATACGTTGGCTATTTGCACGACATTCAAAATCCTGATGTACGTCACTTGGCAGAACAGTTAACCGTCAAAAGATTTCACAAGCAACCATTAGTGCTCGAAGCCTTATTTGGTAAAGGTATTGTTTTAACACCTTTAGAGCAGTATCGTGGCGAACACCTTCGGATCTGCCGACCAATTGAAATTTGCGCTGAAGATGTACAAAAGGTCCTAAATAACACGATAAAGAGTTTAGGTAAAAAATACAATGCTCGGCAAATTTTTGATTTATTACGTTTCTTACTGCCCATCCGTATCCTACCTAAACGCTGGTTATCAAGCTTGTTTCATTATAAAAAAGGCAGTCGTTCTGAAGAGATTTGCTCAACTATGCTGGTCGACGCCTTCAATAAAGTCGGGTTCCCCGTCCGTCCGGTCATCCAGCATCACGAGCAACACAAAATCAAGCTTATCCGCCGTAACCCTCTTCTATTTACACCTAGCGATTTTGACTACTCGCCCTATTTTCAAATCATCAAATATCCAATTCTAGGGGCTACCAACCACTATCGCGATTTACATTGGGAAGAAAAAGGTACCTTCGCCAATTCTGAAGATCATATTTACACCCTTGACGAATAACCTTTTAAAGAATCAAAGTGAAATTGATATCGACTTAACTTAACACCAGGCATCTAAAGCAGCAACTCGACCTTGCTCACGACCAACACCCGATTCTTTATAGCCACCAAATGGCCCACCACCAAAACCACCAGCAATATTGACGCCAACGGTACCTGATTCTAAGGCATAGCTGACTTTCCAAGCGCGCGACAAGTCACGTGTAAAGAAATAAGCGGCTAAACCATATTCTGTATCATTGGCCATCTTAATCACTTCTTCGTCAGACTTAAACTTATAAATCGCAGCAACTGGACCAAAAATTTCTTCACGATACATGCGCATATCTGTCGACATATTCGTTAAAATAGTTGGCTCATAAAATAATTCTCCCGCAGCATTACGTTGACCACCGGTTTCAACCTTAGCACCTTTCGCAATGGCATCTGCAACCAAATCTTCAACTTTAGCGACACCTTTCTCATTGATCATCGGTCCCATCGTCGTTTTAGCCTCTAAGCCTGAGCCTAAAACATGGGCTTTAGCATGCGCCACAATCTTAGTCACAAACTCATCATATACGTCCTCATGTACGAAGAAGCGGTTGATGTTAACGCAAATTTGCCCACAATTCGTAAATTTCATACCAGCACTCTGTGCTGCAGCCGCATCTATGTCGGCATCAGGATAGACAATTAGTGGGGAATTCCCCCCTAATTCCAAAGCAACATTTTTCACTGTGCTAGCGCACTGAGCATAGAGTAACTTACCAATTACGGTAGAGCCCGTGAAAGAAAATTTACGTACAATAGGGTTCGTAGTCAATTCGGTACCAATCGCTTTCGGCTGGTCGGCCAACACAACATTTAATACACCTTTAGGTAAGCCCGCTTCTTCACCCAAGTAAGCTATCGCCAAAGCCGTTAAGGGCGTATCTTGAGCCGGTTTTAAAATCATGGTATTTCCAGCGGCAATGGCAGCCACAATTTTATTAAGAACAGTAGAAGCTGGAAAATTCCATGGCGCAACACCGGCCGTCACACCAAACGGCTGACGCACCACAATTGAACGCTTATCTGGACTAATCGATTGCAATGTTTGGCCATGAACACGTAAAGCCTCACCAGCCATAAAACTCATTCTATTTAACGAGTATTCATATTCACCTTTAGCTTGAGCCAATGGCTTACCTTGTTCTGTCGTCAAAATGATCATTAAATCTTGCATATTATCTTCGATCAGCTGCGCCCACTTATCAATAATCGTTTTGCGCTCTGTACCATCTCTATCGGCCCATGCTTTTTTAGCCATATCTGCTGCAGCAATCGCCGCTTTGGTGTCGGCTTCACCCATTTCTGGTAAAGCTACAATCACTTCTGCATCATAAGGATTAACAACATCAAACGTTTGCCCAGATTTCGCGACAACCCACTGGCCATTTATTAAAGCTTTATCACGTAATAATTCAGTATTCTTGAGTTTCATGTTATCTCTCCTGTAAAATAAGAAATGCTATCATAGCGCGAAGTGCGTACGCTGTAACTTATGTTACTATTTGTTTTATTCTTTCACCAAACCAAGACACGCATGACGGAAATTCAACCATATCTTGACCACCTCACTCCAGATTTAAAAGATTTAGTATCTTCTTCCTGGCAAGATTATCAAACTAACTGTTTAGCAAATAACGTGTCTATTCCAACACATAAAGAATTTGTAAGTTCTGCTTGTAACTTATGGATTGCCAGTAACTTTGCAATAAAGAATTGTATACAACACCCTGACGTTATTTATGATTTATTTTCCAGTGGTGATGTCTTGTTAGAATATCCTACAGAAACCTATCACCAGCGTTTACACAATATCATCGGTCAAACTAATACGATTGCCGAGCTCATGCCTGTATTACGTAAATTTAGACGCCGAGAAATGCTACGTATTTTATGGCGTGATTTAAATAGTTGGACCAGCACACCGAAAACCTTAACTGACCTGTCTGATTTTGCTGATGCTTGTATCTCTCAGTGCAGTCAATTTGTATTTTCGCAACTTCAAACCGAATTTGGTACTCCTATCGATGAGACTAACGAATGTGAGTTACCCTTAATTATTTTAGCGATGGGTAAATTAGGCGCGAGTGCCTTAAACTTTTCATCCGACGTCGATCTTATTTATTGTTACCCCAAAGATGGCATATTAGCCTCCGGGCGTTCTTTCCAACAATTTTATCTACGTCAAGCGCAGCAATTAACAAAATTACTCAGCCAAGTAACACAAGATGGTTTCGTATTTCGAGTTGATTTACGCTTACGTCCACATGGCAACAACGGTGCTTTAGTACAAAGTTTTTCAGCCCTAAAACATTATTACAAAGACCATGGTCTTGACTGGGAACGTTATGCTTTAAGTAAAGCACGCGTCATTAATCACTCACCTGCTTATTCGAAAAAGATCCAATTAATCATTCGTAACTTTGTCTATCGTAATTATGTGGATTACAGCGCAATAGAATCATTACGAAAGTTACAAATGGTTATTGCTCAAGAAATCAAAAAGCTTAAGCTCGATAATAATGTCAAGCGTGGCGCTGGTGGTATCCGAGAGGTTGAATTTATTTGCCAGACACTACAAATCATTCAAGGTGGTAAACAGTTCCGCTTGCAAAAACGTAATACACTTAAAGTGCTCATTTTATTACGCGAGCTTGGTTCCTTATCAAGAAAAACAGCTGAACAGTTACAAAACGCCTATCTTTTTTTACGTAAAGTTGAAAATCATCTACAAATGCTCAATGACCAACAAACACATGAGCTGCCGAATGACGCGGTAGAACAACATCGATTGGCTGTCAGCATGGGCTATTCCAACTGGGTGCTTTTTTCAAAGAATATTCAAAGACATCGTAATCTGGTACACACTTATTTTTCCAGTCTTATTGCCCAACCAAAAATGAAATTCACCAACAACAAAGACAAAGAGCTACATGCTTATTTCACCAGTTTATGGCAAGAAGATAATTATAAGACACACAGCACCGACATATGCGGCATGTCTGATGGAGCGAGCATACTAAAAGCATTAACCGAATTAAAAGCCTTTATCAGTCAGCAAGAACTATCGAAAATCGCCTTATTTCACACCAATCAACTCATGCCGCCTTTATTAGTGTTGCTTAGTCATAAAGAAAATAGTGCCGAAATATTGCTACGCATACTGAGTTTATTAAAAGCATTGATCGAGCACAGTATTTATTTAGTGTTACTACTCGAAAATCCAATCGTCGCCTCACAAGCCGTAAACCTCTGTTCTGAAAGCCCATGGATCACTAATCAATTAGCTCGTTTTCCTTTATTGCTCGACGAACTGTTAGATCCTAAAGCCTTATTTTCGACGCCGAATAAAGATTCACTACAGCGATTAGTCAATCAACAATTAAACTCAATCCCAGAAGATAATTCTACACAACAAATTAATGCTATTCGCTGGTTCAAGGATGCACACGTCTTACGCGTCGCAGCCGTCGAGGTTACCGGCATATTACCTTTAATGCGCGTGAGTGATTATTTAACGGATATTGCCACCGTAGTGGTGGAAACAGTCACTCATTTAGTTCTTGCAGAATTAGTACAAAAGCATGGCGCGCCAAATTTAGAGACCGAGTATGATCATTACGGTTTTGCTGTCGTCGGTTACGGTAAATTGGGGGGCATTGAATTAAATTACGACTCCGATTTAGATCTCGTTTATCTACACGCGGTACATACGCAGTCTGCAAAAACAGATGGCGAGAATTCAATTAGTAATAGTCAATTTTATTTACGTGCCGCACAACGCATTACCAAAATTCTTGGCCAAACTAGCGCAGAAGGTATATTATACACTGTTGACTTACGTTTACGCCCATCTGGCAGCTCTGGTCTAATTTGTCATAATGTTAACGCGTTTGCCGAATACCAAAAACAGCAAGCCTGGTGTTGGGAACACCAAGCCTTGACTCGTGCACGGCCAATTGCCGGCTCAGCACAAATAGGTGAGGCCTTTACCACTATCCGTTCTCATATTTTAAGTGAACCGCGTTCATATCCAGCACTAAAACAAGAAATCATTACTATGCGTATTAAGGCGCGCCAAAATAAAGTAAAAAATCAAGCTGATAAATTTGATATAAAGCAAGGTGTCGGTGGTTTAGTGGATATTGAATTTATAACGCAATATATTGTTTTACGTTGGGGAGCCGAGTTCCCAAGCTTAATTGAATACCCTGATAATATTCGCATATTAGAACGTGCTGGAATGGAAAGCTTATTATCGATTAATGATGTTGGGATCTTAAGTCAGGCTTATAAGGCTTATCGACGCTTTATCCATCGCTCTTCATTACAGAATACTCAAGCCTTGGCACAGAAGGATGAGTTTCAATTCTTTCGGGTTGGAGTGCAGCGGATTTGGCAACAATGTTTTGATTAGCTATACTGCTGGCTAATCTTTAGATCGAAAAGGAATAAAAATGTCTACTAAGAAACAAGCATGTGATAAACGTATCTATAAAGTAACCAGCGAAGACTTACCGTTGAGCTGCCCTATGGATGACATGGCTATTTGGGATGCGCATCCTAAAGTGTACTTAGCGATTGAGAAAACCGGTAAAGCTGAATGTGAATATTGCAGTGCTCAATATATTCTAACCGACTTTACCCCCGTACTAACTGAAGAAAATACAACCGGTGTTGAATACGCAGATGCCAACCAATAAATCAGAAAAATTTCTAATAATAGCTCCCGCTTGGGTCGGCGACATGATTATGGCGCAGCCTTTGTATCAGCTGTTAAAACAACAATATCCTGACTGCACTATTGATTTGATTGCCCCAAAAAGCACGATTGCATTAGCCGATAGAATGCCTGAAATCGCACGGAAAATCATGTTACCCATTGGTCATGGGAAATTGGATTTAAAACAACGCTGGGCTTTAGGGAAAACATTACGTGCCGAACATTACCAGCAAGCATTTGTACTCCCGAATACTTTGAAGTCTGCCATCATCCCCTTTCGCGCTAAAGCGAAAATTCGAACGGGATGGTTAGGAGAACATCGGTATTTTTTAATCAATGACATTCGTAAGCTCGACAAAACAGCCTTGCCTATGCTTGTGCAGCGCTATGCAGCTTTGGCTTTCAATAAACATGAACCCTTACCTGAAACACTTGCCAATCCCAAACTAAGCATTGATTCGACAAATCAACAACAGTGTATTGAACGATTACAGCTAAATATACAACAACGCCCCATTCTAGCTTTATGCCCAGGTGGCGCTTATGGGCCTTCCAAGCGTTGGCCCGTAAATCATTTTGCTAAAATAGCACAACATTATTTACAACAAAACTGGCAAGTTTGGATTTTTGGTAGCCCCAATGAGCAAGATGCCGCAAGTACCATTATGCAAGCAAAAAATGAACAGTGTGTGAATTTATGTGGGGCAACCAGTTTGCTCGATGCGATTGATTTGTTATCTCTTGCAGATATGGTCGTGACTAATGACTCTGGTTTGATGCATGTTGCTGCAGCAGTCGATACCGCTTTAGTTGCTATTTATGGTTCAACCTCACCAAATTATACACCACCACTTGCAGACCGAAGCAAAATTTTACGCCTTGGCTTGGAATGTAGTCCATGCTTTAAACGTGAATGCCCATTAACAGGAGAAGCTCACATGCGTTGTTTAATCGACATCCAACCTGAGCAAGTCATTAGCGCCATAAATGAGTTACACGAATGAAAGTATTAATCATCAAAACGTCATCAATGGGTGATGTCATTCACAGCTTGCCCGCATTGACCGATGCCGTTACTGCTTATCCGGATATTGAATTTACCTGGGTCGTTGAAGAAGCCTTCCAACAAATTCCTTTATGGCATCCCGCGGTAAAAAAAGTGATCCCAGTTGCTTTGCGACGCTGGCGAAAAAATATTATTAAAACTTTTTTTAACGGCCAATGGCGAAAATGTAAACGTCAATTACGGGCCGAAAAATATGACTATGTAATTGATGCTCAAGGTCTAGTCAAAAGTGCTTTCCTAGCGCGCTGTACATACGGCTTACGTTGTGGCTATAATAAAAAATCCATACGTGAACCACTAGCAACCTTCGCCTATCAAAAAGTATATTCTGTCGGTAAAGACCTGCATGCTATCACCCGTATTCGTCAGCTGTTTGCTCAAGCTTTACACTATAAGATAGACCTCGACAACGTTCGCTATAATCTACAATTACCACAAACTGATATAAGCCAATTTAGTTTACCAAAACAATATTGCTTATTTATTCCGAATACCACTTGGACAACCAAACATTGGCCAATAAGCTATTGGCGACAATTAATAAAATCACTAGCGGCAAAAAACATAGCCGTTGTATTGCCGGGTGGATATGCACATGAGTTGCCAAAAATTCAAGCCATCGCAGCAGGCTTTACTAATTGCCTAGTTTTGCAAAAAACCAGTTTAGATCAATTAGCTATGATCATTAAAAAGGCGCAAGCAGTCGTGAGCGTTGATACTGGATTAAGTCACTTGGCTGCGACAATTGAACGGCCTACTATTGTTCTTTATGGCCCGACTGATCCGGTGAGCATTGGCACCAAAGGAAAAAACCAAATTCATTTGCAAGCCAATTTCGCTTGCGCACCATGTCTGCAAAAAGAATGCAGCTATAAAGGCGCGAGTGACGTTAAACCAGCATGCTTCACCACCATTAACCCAAATCATGTATGGCAACAACTACAACCATTGTTGAATCAACATGCGGACGATTAAATGCCTGGTTAATCCTACCTCTGGTAATGGTGCAGGAAAAAAGCTACTCAACCAAACACAAATCCCAACCCAAACCACCCAACCGACTAATATCGAACAACAATTAATGAATTTTATTGAGGCTGATGACACTTTAATTATTGCCGGTGGTGATGGCACGGTGAACTTGGTGATAAATGGACTGGTTAAGACTAAACTGTATGAATCCGTAACCATTGTGCTATACCCATTAGGCACAGGTGATGATTTGGCCAAAGCATTTAACATACCCAAGCGTACTTTTCCGCAACTTACTCAACATATAGTGAACCATGCCGAGTTAACCGAATTAGCTATTTGGTCCATAGGTGAGTCGTTTTTCACTAATTATATAAGTTGGGGAGTTGATGCTAAATCATTAGATGAGGTTTCACGCTGGCGTAAACATCTACCCCATTATCGCTGGCTCACCCTCTGTCTTTATGCCTTTGCGGGTATTAAAAACATGTTCTTTACCAAGCGCCAATGCTTTGTTATTAATGAGCAAGAGCAATACCTACTAAGTTTAGTGTTAACAAGCATTGCCTCATATGGTGGTGGCAGTAAAGTTGTTAATCATAACAACACTTCTCAACCTTGTTTGAATATGCTTGCCGTAAAAACCCGCTGGCAATTAATAAAGCTTATGCTAACTCGAGTGACCCGAAAAGCCTATCCAAGTGTGGCACTAAGCCCACCACTTAACCTCGCGAATCAATCTGATTTTGTGCAAGCTGACGGGGAGATGTTATCTAATTCTGTACAACATATTGAATTCTGTGGGCATATTCGTATACTAGTCTAACCATTAACGACAAGGCCGACATGAAAACACTGTATCAATTAAGCACCCTCTTTTTCGTCAACTGGTTGTTTTTAGTCTTAACCTACAATATGCTAAAGACACAACGCACCAAATTATTGCGCTGGCCAATCTTCGACGACTTCGTTTTATTAACCGCTGCAGCCCTTCCACTAACGCTCGCCATATTTTTTTCCATTCAATGGCTACTGATTGTAGTTTACATTTTTTATAGCTTAATGTTTATCTTAATCTGGTTAGATGCTTTTTCCTATGTACAATATGGTCTTGAAGTTAACTTAAGTGCTATAAAGTTCTTTTGTCAAAATCCGAAAGCACTTATGGAAGAAAATGGTGCTATTAATTGGGATTTAAGTCGTGATTTCTGGTTTTATGTTCTGCCTGTTTTTTATTTTTTGATGTTATTCATGAACCTATTTTTTTCTGAAGCTAATATTATTTGGCATCAAGGGGTAATTATTGGCTTCATGGTCCTCTATGCTTTCACCGCATCAAAATCAACCTTACGTGGTCTTAGCTTTTTAGCTTGGATATTAGCGGCCGCTATTTTATATGGGCTATTTCATTACGCCATATTCCCACTCTATAATCACGCCACAGCACTTATCTCAATTAGTGGAAGTACATTAATTATTGTTTTAATGCTGATCGGTATAATACGTCGAACAACAAGCAAACGTTTATTTTTTAGCGCCAAATCATTTATTCGCCAAGTCATTTTCGAAAATAATTTAACCGAAAATAAAAGCATTGAATTATCAGCTAAAGACTAAGCTTTAATTGATGGAAAGCAATACAAACAACAAAAATCAGCCAATTTTTCATCATTAGCAAACAAACATGTTATTTTAATCGCAGTAGAGTCATTTGCAAAAAATGTTTTCCCTAAATTAACCCTACCCTACATTGAACAATTACAATAAGCCGCCGTTGGCTCTAATTGTCACTATGCACCATGCCCTAATACCAAGCGATTTCTAGAAAACTTATACTTAGCAAACTACCCAGGTGTTAATGAAGGCTCACTACTTCAACCATTAACGCAAGCCTGTTATCATAATGTGTTTTTATCCTCTGATGATTTATCGCGCTACGATATTGATAAAACGCTACATGAGCTGAATTTTAAAACCTTATTTGATAAAAGAACATTAGCCGAGAAAAGTAAACAACCTTTAGACTACATGATGAAAACGGCTATTCCTGAAATTGGAAAAATCGCCCAAGAGCAACCTTTGTTCCTACATATTCATAACGTTGCAACCCATGTGCCCTATCAAGTCACCAATAAAGAAAAATTTAATCGTTTTAACAACAGTACTCGCATAGGACGTTATCTAAATTCACTCGAAGAATACGACATGGTATTAGCTGACTTAATGCACGAACTACAACAGCACATAAATTTAGAAGATTCCGTAATTATCCTACTCGGTGATCATGGACAAGCTTTTGGAAAAATGGGTTACAAATGTCATTCTAGCGCAACCATTAATGATGAAGTTATCGTGCCTTTCTTTATTCATCACCCCAACTTAAAAGAACCAACCATCAAAACATCATCACACTTTAGCGTGCTCCCAACCTTACTAGATTTACTCGGCATCGATTACACAACTCAGCATGCTGCCGTATCAAGCCTAGCAAACTCTGAACAACGCCCACCTTTGCTTTATTCAGAAACGATTGCCGGCAATGCGCCAGCCAACATCTCTATTTTTGTCGACGATAAAAAAATCATGATTGATAGAACCACCCACGTGCATTATATCTTAGATAATGAAGATAATGTGTTAGACACTTTAACAGGAAAGGAATTACTCTATTATCAAGACTTGATCTATCACATGGCTAAAGAGCGCGGCTTACTTAATGTGAAATACTAAGCTCATTAATGACTACGAATCATCTTGTGATTGATAGTAACAAGGACTGTCACTCAATAATATCTTCGCCCCATTCTCGGAGATTTCTAATGCGTCACCACACAAATTATAGGCGCAAATAGGTTCATGTTGTAATACATGATAAATTGGCTTTTCTGAATGACTCCATGCCAAGATAATACGAGCTTGGCTCGTTTTAAAACTAAAAACATAAGCATCTTTATGACTAGATTCTTTAGCTAAAAATGTCGCCTCGCCAAGTAGCCCAATAAAAAATTTCAATGCATAAAAAGCAGGTCGGCGCCTGAAGCTATCCAAGTCGTCAACCAAACCATAGCCATGTGCTGACAAACGCCAACAAAAAGTTTGCTCAACAAATCCAGAGGTTGTGGCAATCGTTAAATAGCGAATTAAATAATTAGCATATTCTTGCTCAGTAACTCCAGGGTTTTCCGTGAACCATTCCGGCGTGGTATAGGGTGAGCCAATAGGAGAATAAACACCAGTGCCTTGTAATGGCCAGTTGAACTCAGAAATAATAAATCGGTTGTCCGTTTTCGTTAACGTTTTCGCCAAAGCTTTACCCATTGCACATTTTTCTAATGTTGAAAATTTACCTTGGAAATTTTCTGGAGCACCGCGGCGGTCGACATACAAATGTTGCGACAAACCAAATAATTTCACTTTTTTAGGTAAGGCCTTAACAAAGTCAATAATACGAAACCACTCAAAATCAATGACTGCTGGACCAACTAAACGCAAGTTTGAATATTGTTGCTTAAATTCATGGCTAATAGCAAATAATTTAGCATATTCATTAGGCGTCCAAACTCCCCACTTAACTCGATTCACCGCATGACCCACTTCAATCCACTCGACCTCTTGCTCAAGCGCAGGGATCACAGTTTGTAAAAACTGCTGCCAATGCTCAGAATTAAGAACGGCGTTTCTGTCTTGTAATAAGGCGATAGAGACCTTGATTTTTTTTGCCGTCAATCTCTTAATGTAAGTAATCGTTTCTTGCCAAGTGTTTTCTGACTGATGACTCATGAACCGTATTAACACCGGAATGCAACCTAACTCATCAAGTAATTTTTCTTCGTGAGATTGGTAGCTTAATTCCGGATGCAATGCGATGCCAATTTTATCTTTTATAAGAATCTGTTCTTGATAAGCATTACATAATGTTTTTTTATACACTCGAAATAACTTTGGCACAGTCGTCAACAATCGCCATACTGTGCCAGAATTACTTTGTTGTTTACGTAGTTGTTTTTTTTGTTTACGCTTTAATATTACCATCGCTTGCGCTGAATTTTCATCCCATAACCAAGTATTTTGCCACTTCGTCAAAATACTTGGATCGTTATCTAATAATGATTGTGGCCATATTTCGTGAAAAGCTTTTTCAAACTCAGCTGGGATATCTTTTGCTCGCCACAACATATGTAAAAAGACACGCATATAATCTGGTAAAAAATTTAATTGCGACAGTTGTTCAACTTGCGAAGCAACATTGCACGTTCGTTCAATCAATTTTTTCTCATTTGTAAGAACAGCTTTGTTGTTAATCGTTATGGCTAATTCATCCGTTGTTAAATCAGGATAGAATAAATCATCTTGCCACAACCTGGTTATTAATTCTGCGGTACTTTGCAAAAGGAGTAACAGTCGTGCGTTATCATGCTCTGCATAACAAGAATCCAAAGTAGATGTTAAGCTTTTATTCATCATCACTTAGCCTGTTTATAATGTAAACCATCGTATCCTTGTCGCTGGATTTGCCAATCCAGCAAGTCTTCATAAGCTGCCACGCGCTTTAACACCAAATATTGCTGACCATCTAATGGTTGACCCGATTTCACCCAATAGCGCTTCGAATTTTTAAACGGATAAAATAAAGCTTCCGCACCACGGCCTTTAATAACGCCATTTTTAAGTAAAATGAGCTGAGGGTTATAACCAAAAATCATACCTCGACGATGCTGTGCAACCAAGTTATCGCCCATGTTTAAATACTGGGCATCAGACAACGACAAATTATATAACGTTGGAAAAATATCTTTGTGCGAACCAATTCGCTCATCATCCTTAACAATGCCTTTGCTATAAGCAGGAGGTATATAAAAATAGAAAGGCACGCTACGTTGTAAGGCATTCATATGAGGGTCTGTATAATGTGACATTAACTCATGTTGATTGTGATCTCCCGAAGCGCCAATAATCGTGTCAGAGCCCAACGCACCGGCTTTCACTTGATCAATAAACCAGCCCAGACTGTCACTGGCATACTGATACGTGCTTAACACCATTTTTGCATTATGTGCCGACATATGCAGAATTTTCTGTATTTGTTTTGGAACTTGAAGTGGCGCTAAATGATAACGCTTAGGAATAGTATATGGCGGATGATTACTAACTGTATTCATATAAATAAAAATTGGCTTATGTATCTTCTCCGCCTGTTTTAATAAATACAGCGCATATTCAAACGTATAAAAATCATAAACGCCCCATGTTTCCGTTTCTGCATTTGTAAACTTTTCTTCTACCGCATTCGTGCCTAAGACTTGATCGAAGTATTGCTTAGGTAAAAAATTGTCTAAGTTGCGCCACCCGACATGACCCGACTGCAAAAACACCGTCATGTAACCCGCATCTTTAAATGGCTTAGCCACTGATGAGGCAAAGCTCACATCTTGCATTGATGATTGAAAAACACCTGCAATAGGGCTGTTAAGAATAAAGTGCTCTAATGAAGGCTCAGTACCATTACCCCCAGAAACAAAATGCGTGAAGAATAAATCTTGTTTCGCATTAGGTGCTAAACGCCCCAAAACATTATTATGCTTTGATTGTGACAATAAAATATGTACCCCCATACTTTCCATTTGCACAAAAATAACATTAGGAGGGTTTTGTGCCAAAAACTTACTATCGGCGGTATGAGTAAACAAACTATTTAATGAAAATTTCTTTGCCGTTAAATGTTTTTGATAAAAGGTATTATAAGCCTTAACCCCTTCTTGATTGGTCACATCTCGAACCTTAACATCATTTTTTTTTATCTCGATAAGCATATGCTAACGCGGCAACGCCATTGATACTAGACTGATTCAATAAATTATTCGTCGAAAAATAAGTCTGCCTCTCTTGCAATGGAAAAACACTCACACTACCTCGCGCACCTAAAAAATACAGCACAATAACAACAATAGCCAATACCCATTTAACAATCCAATGTGGTGACCAAGCCCAATCTGAACTGAGATTTATTAACTTCTTACTAATATAAAACAAAGCTACAGCGGCAAGCACAACAATAATGAGCACCTTCACCACTGGATACTCTTGCCAAACTGAAGCCAAAACCGAGCCTGTTTCACCATCAGTCACACCAAAAAAGAACAGATTAAAATGTGCCTGAAAGGCATCGTAATAATAAAAATTTACTAATGAGACAAGTAAGCATAAGAGTAGCAAAGCCATGCTAATGTAACATAAAACAATAAGATAACGCTTCATTCCATAATAATAAGGTAGCAACATCAACAACAAGCCAAAGAGATAAAACGGCGCAAACAAAATGGTCAGTGTTTTAATATCGAACAAAAAGCCAATGTAATAGCAATGACGCACATCGACCGCAAGAGACAACCAAAGATTCTGTGCCGAATAATGGAATAGCATAGTACTACGTATGCTGGTAAACATGAGCACGCCCAACAAAATAGCGGTCATCGTAAGAAAAGTAAGTCGTAAGAAGTAATGAAATCGTTGAAATGGCATTGAAAGTTCCTATTATCGAATAGAGCTCATTATACCCAAAACCCTCTTCGATGCGAACCAGATGCCAATTGACAAGCAAACTTTCGGTCAATATACTCTGCTCATACAAAAGGAGACATTGGCCATGCAACTTACCCAGAAAATAAATACACTTGGTTGTGTATTCTTCATATTAGCTGCACTTTGCCTACCGCTTAGCATTGCTGGCTATAATCTGACCATTGCGCTAATTGCTCTATGTGTTTTACTTTCAGGAAATTGGCAAGAAAAATGGGGTTTAATTAAACCACAACGCAGCCTTTGGCTCTTACTCGCTTTATTAATCTTGTTTGCCATCGGTATGCTCTATAGCTCAGCAGAGTGGTCACGCCGCCTTTATATTTTAAAAAGCTATTATAAACTTCTCTATGTCCCTTTTATTGTCATGCTGAATCCATCTCGAAAATGGTGTAACGCAGCACTTAGTGCTTTTGTATTGGCTAACCTAGTAGTTGCTCTTGTTGCTATTGTGCAAGTAGCAGCTAATCTGTCACATCACACCGATCCTACTTCTGTCTTTCATAATCATATTGGTGGCAGTATGATGCTTGCCATGGCCGCTTTTATTTGTTTCATCTATGGCTTATCCACAACAAAATATAAATGGCAGCTACTCGTATTGAGTATATTTTTCATTGTGATTTTATTGTTTTTCAACACTGGTAAAACAGGGCCGCTAGTTTTGATGCTAGGCTTTCTTTATATTGTCTTTCGGAAAAAAAACTGGAAGTATGCTCTTAGTACTATTGTTCTTATACTAATCGCGTTTTTAATTATCATACGATATGACATCGGTTTAGGTAGAACCCTTAATTTAGCGATTAAAAATTCATCTGCATTAATTAAAAGCGAACACCACAATTCTGCATCAATAGCCATGAGAGCACAGTTTTTTAGAAACTCAATTCACTTAATTAAACAAAAGCCTCTTGTTGGCTATGGCACTGGTAGCTTCAAAAATGAATATTTTAAAACCTTTGGTTATCCCGCCTGGGGACCAGTAAAGCCCGGGCAGCCGAATAATTCATACTTTGTCATTACTGTCCAATTAGGCGTTGTAGGCTTAATACTCTACCTCTTGTTCTTACTCTCATTATGGCGAGACTCCATTCATCCTGACCATAAGACCTCCGCAAATGAAGTTATGTTAGTTGGCTTTACTATCGGTTGTTTGACTGAATCATTCGTGCGTCTTTCTGTTGGTGGCTTTTTCTTTGTTTTTCTAATAAGTCTTATACTCATCACTAAAAATAACGCAAAAAAATCATGACGATTTTTTCAACTGCACTCAGTTATTTTTGTATGTTCTTTATTGTAAACTGTCTTACGCTATATAACTTTCGTATACTGGGTGCGTCACACCGAAAACTAGTCGCACGTGATCTCACTTTCCTCTTCTTGTCTAGCTTTCTAATTAGTTTGCTCATGGGCCTACAACAAAGCTGGCTCACTATTATTTTGTTTGCCTTCTCGACACTAACGTTCTTACTTATGTGGTGCAACATTGTTGCTATCAATTATTTTGGTATTAAGCTTAACTGGCATATTCTCAAAGTTGGCGCAGCTGGTGGCGGCCATTTTAAAGATGAAGCCTGGTATGCCATTACAGAGATGACCAAAAAGCCAAAACTGCTCAGCTTGCCATTATTTATGTTGCTTAGCTTAATCGCCATTTTCTTTGCCGAACAAATGACGTTAGTTATTCTAATAACTATTTATGCCATTTATTTTCTCGCTGTTATAAGTAAATCAAAAATCAGTCGTCGAACTATATATTATTGGCTGCTAGCTTTAGCAGTAAGCTTGATTATGGCCATCATTTTTCACCATGAAATTACTTTAGCATTACAAGTTGCCACCCCCTATGTCACTACCATAATTTTAATCTACACTTGTTACCTGTTCATCGGTTTTATTTGTTATCGGCATTCAGAAAAAGTCTTTTATAGCTTGCCAACCATGTTACAAGCACAATTCAAAGATGATAAAATCTCTATCGACCTGCTAACCAATCCGCCAGAGTTAACCCCATCTGACATAGAACTAACAGAACTTAATCAGCAGAGCTTAAAACCGAGTGCGCATTTTGGTCATTGCCCGAATGCCTCTATAATTTTAATTACAACAGAATCATTAACAGACTATTATTTTGATGAGCAGAACCCACAAAGCCAATTACTCCCCTTCTTTACCGAACTAAGTAAAAAGGCTCTCGTTAGTCAGCATCATATTAGCCCCAGTGCGTTAACCAATAATGCAATGCAAATTATCTATGGTGGACGCTACCCTGGTGAAGGTGAGTTTCCGCACTTAGCAAAACTCAAACAACTAGGTTATCAAACGTGTTACTTAACCAGCCAAAAGACCAGTGAATTTAATCTTGATAAAATGTTGGCCAACATTGGCTTTGAGCATATTATCGATAACCACACTTTATCGGGCGACAAACACAAACGTTTACCCGATAATGAATTTTTTCCTACCGTAATGGAGCACTTAAAAACCGTACTCAAACAAGACAAGCCTTTTTTTCTACATATTATTAACAATCAAACTCATGGGCCATATTTCACCTATGAAAAAACTGTTTTAAACCGAAAGCAACGTTATTTGCAAGCGGTACATGAAAGCGACAAACAAATGCGCCTATTAATTACAGACCTACAGAAGAATCATGATTTAGATAACACTATCTTAATTTATACTGGCGACCATGGAGAGTCATTTGGTGAAGAAGGTTACATTTCACATGCTAATTCTATTATTCAACCACAAATACAAGTTCCTTTTTTATTACAACACCCAAAACTTAACGCTAAAAAAATCAATTTCTCCAATCACTTTGATATTTTTCCAACCATTTTTGACTTGCTAGGCAAAACTTACGACTATAAAGTGAAAGGTCATAGCCTTTACCATGAACAACATTATGAGCATTGCTTAGTTTATTGCGAAACGAGAATGGGCAATACACCAAGTAGTTTTGGTATTGTACGCCCAGAGAATAAAATTTATTTTGATCGACACCTAAAGAAATATCAAATTCGCGATGCTAACGATCAAACCATAGAAGAGTTAACTGGAGAAAAGTATGATTATTATTTAAAGTTATTGCTAAAGGCTTTAGATAAACGAGGATTAATTTACTAAGCCTCACTCAATAAAGTCCTTCTTCCCCTCCTGGGCGAACCTTAAATCGGCGATGTTGCCACATATACTGCTCTGGATGTGATCGTATCGCCTTAGCCAGAATTTCATTAATTCGGATCGCATCGGCTTTATCATCGCCAGAAGGAAAATCTTCTAGCATAGGCCAAAATTCCATATCAAATCCTTTCCCATCACTACGCTGAAAACAAAATGCCGGTAACACGACACAATTATTCATCTTTGCAATACGCGACGTCGCTGTTATGGTTAAAGCATTCACGTCCATGAAAGGCACAAAAATACTGTGTTCTCTTTCAAAAGTTTGATCTGGCGTGTAAAAAATGCCGCCATTACTTTTTAACGTCCGTATCATCTTGCGGACATTAGCACGCAAAATAGTTGCATTGAAATAACGCTTCCGGCCTTTTTGCAAAACGCTTTCAAAAACATCGATTGATTGTTGACGATGTAAAACGGCTAAAGAATGATCGCACAATAGATTAGAGAAATACCCACCAATATCGCCCGCGCTAAAATGTGCGCTTAATAAAATAACGCCTCTTCCTTTGGCGAAAGCATGATTCAAATGCTCAAGACCTGTGACTTCTTGCAATAGAGTGCGTAAACGTCTATCACTGGCCCACCAGGCTAAACCCGTGCTCAACCCACCTTGGCCAAGTGAAATATAACTTGCACGAGCTAAATCACTGACTTGTGCTGCATCGAGCTCAGGAAAACACAAGCGAATATTCGTTTCAGTAATATGACGGCGAGATTTTAGCAAGTGCATAGTCAAAAGCCCAAGACCTTTACCTGCCAATAACATGGCTCGATAAGGCAACTTACTCAAGGCCCACAATAAAAAGACCCCTATCCATGGGCCCCAATATCGTGGCAACCATAACAATTTTTTATCTTGACTCAAAAAACTCTCCCAAATAATTCTAGATCCCTGATCCCGATCCTTATTTTGATATGTTACAATAGCCCTCACGAATTAACCACCATAAATATACATGAATATACAAATTCCAGCATTTGAAAAAGCCAAAGCCTTAATCGTCGGAGATGTGATGCTCGACCGTTACTGGACAGGCGACACATCACGAATCTCTCCGGAAGCGCCAATTCCGGTCGTTCATGTTCGAGAAAAAGAACAGCGTCCAGGAGGCTCTGGCAATGTCGCATTAAATGTTGCCGCTTTAAGCGCTCATGCAACACTAATGGGCATGGTCGGTAATGATAATTTCGGTGACATTCTTGAGAAAATGTTAATTGAAGCTAATGTAAACTGCTTATTACAACGTACAAAAATTGCACCCACTGTTCGCAAATTACTCATATTAAGTAGCAACCAACAACTAATCAGAATTGATTTTGAAGAAGAGCCAGTGACATTT
>JAWUYR010000056.1:0-19376 GCA_034110705.1 Gammaproteobacteria bacterium
AACGTCAGGGCTAATGGGTATTGACCATTAGCTTTTCCTCCCAACTGAAAGTGCTTTACACCCCTGAGGCCTTCTTCACACACGCGGCATTGCTGGCTCAGGCTTGCGCCCATTGTCCAATATTCCCCCCGGCTGCCTCCCGTAGGAGTCTGGACCGTGTCTCAGTTCCAGTGTGGCTGATCATCCTCTCAGACCAGCTATGGATCGCTGCCTTGGTAGGCTTTTACCCCACCAACAAGCTAATCCAACGCAGGCTTATCAAAAAGCGCCCGGCCCCGAAAGGTCCCCAGCTTTACTCCGTAGAGCTTATGCAGTATTAGCTCGAGTTTCCTCGAGTTGTCCTCCACTTTTGGGTAAATTCCTACGCGTTACTCACCCGTCCGCCACTCGTCAGCATCTAGTAAACTAGACCTGTTACCGTTCGACTTGCATGTGTTAGGCATGCCGCCAGCGTTCAATCTGAGCCAGAATCAAACTCTTCACTTTAAGTTTGCTGGTATCTTTCGATACCAATTTTGGTCGATGTGCGATTGTGCGAACACAATCCCATCTTTTTTATATCTCAGTATATTGACGTTAGTTCTTTGTAGTCACTTACATGACCACTAGAACCCACACAAATTGCTTATCTAAATTGTTAAAGAACAATATTTTTGCTAGCCCGTACCAGCAATGAGTCGCGCATTGTACTAGAGCAAAATTCTTTGTCAACAACTAATTTTGCTTTTTCGCAACGCGATAATTTCAGCTTTATTTATGTCCTTTATAGTTCCGAAAAACTATGGCCCAAACTTGATTGAACCAGACTAAAGTGCCGCTGTAAACAGTGACTTACCGTTGACAGGGACGCGCATTGTACGTCGCCATTTAAAAAGGTCAACACTTATTTTAAATAAATCTGATTTACCAAAAGAAATGCCCGAAAGCGTCACATTTTGGTAATCCGTAAGAAGCTAAGCTCCTTACTTATGCCACAAGGTCAAGAAAACAGCTCCTAACCAAGGGAGTACAGTAGTGTAGATTATTTATACTGGAAAGCAAGATTTTTTCAAAATATATTACCCTTTATTTTAGGAACCTTGTCTGATGTCTTCAAATCCTATTTGGAACTTACCCAGCCCCCTCTATTTTTACACTTGATATTGCACCAAGATCTTATTATTGAGCAAGATTAGATAAACTCGAGGCTTATAATTTATTTATTATATGCTTGTGCTCAGCAAAGAGACGTACCTCTGATTACAATATCGAACATCCATCTACAAAGTACAATCTTAGATACAATAACATTTTGATCAAAACTATTGCTCAAATAAATTAGCCGAAGCCGCCTGCTTTTCATCACTCTTTCTTTACTACTTGCAGAGGTGAAACCGTGCAAGAGCATGTACGATGTTTGCAATTAGAGCCTGCCACAGAGTTATTAATACAAAATTAACAAGTATATTACCAATTGCTTTAAGTACTGGCTGTTAACCCCATTCTGTATTTGGCAAAGTAATTAAGTCCCACACTCAAACACCTCCTAATCAAATTCACATAGTTAAATATTTTACACCGTAAAAATAACAACAGGTAACTAGACATTTGGAGAATATAAGTACACAAATAGAAATTAACAATCTTGATGATATTAACATCGTGTATTTACGACAGTTAAGATCTTGTGACAGTGTTGACTGTCTTGGCGATAGAAAATAATTTCTTCCAAGATAAACCGAATGCAAAGAGAATTTATATTCGTGCTGACACCCTGAAAAACAATGATCCTAAAAGAAACTATCCTGATCTTTATTTCAGATATAAGATGCTTCAGGACCCATCGCAGCACAAACAATCATTGGCGAAAAATATATTGTTTCACGGGTTGAGAATAATTACGGTATAGTGAAGAAAGGTTATTATTAGTTTTTTAGCCAGTATTTAACTAACTAGTACTAGAAGCGATAAACAAAACAAATTTTTGTGTTTAATCCAGAAAAAATAGACAGAAAAAGATTTGTGAGCAGAAATCTCTACATCCATACGCTAATGACTTTAATGTATGCATAAAAAACCCCGATAAGTTAAATAAAAACAATCATATTTAACTAAAGGGGATTCACAATTCACTTAAGATTTAGAATAGTCTTAACTTCTACTTACATTAACAGCTGAAGGACCTTTACCATTATCTTCACCAAGATCAAAAGAGACAGTCTCACCTTCTTGTGGTATGTCATTACCGTTTGCTAAGCCTGATTGATGTACAAATACATCTTTGCCACCGTCTTCTGGCTGGATAAATCCAAAGCCTTTTGTTTCATTATAAAATTTTATTGTACCAGTTGCCATAATTATTACCTTAAAAATTGATATTATATAAAAGTCACTACCTCCACTTTCGTGTCAGCTTCACTCTACGAGTAACTATTATACACTAAAAGCATATGATAATGCGAGGCGTGTCTACTACTTAAATCAGTCAGCTCTTTTATAATACAACAAAATGATGGGATTGTCTCTCATAGTAAGATGGATAATTGCTTGTTTTCACCTAAGTTTAGAGTTTACCCGCTGTAAATCACCTTGAATAATAACCATACTCAGTTTATTTATCGCGTTATGCACGCCAAAATAGGTAACATGTCAGTCTGAATCTGAAATTGTCTAACTTTAAACTTATACCTCACAAACAAAACCGCTGGAACTGCCAGCTATAAACATGAGTCTAACTTAGACATTAAACTGACTAAAAATCTCATTTAGTTGGATACTTACCCGAATAAAAGTTGTGCGCTTGGTTAACTCTTTTAAGCTCTCAGCACCAACATAAGTACAAGTGGATCGTACGCCACCAAGAATATCTAATATTGTGTTATTCACAGCCCCTCGATAAGGTACATCCACAGACTTGCCTTCGCTAGAACGATATTCTGCCACTTGACCATGATATTTATTCATCGCTTCACTCGATGACATACCGTAAAAACGTTTAAACTGCTGACCCGCTTTTTCGAAAATATCACCACTACACTCATCATGCCCAGAAAACATCCCGCCTAGCATAACAAAATCAGCGCCGGCAGCAAAAGCTTTTGAAACATCACCTGGCACCGTACAGCCACCATCAGAACACACCAAACCTTTTAAGCCATGTGCTGCATCCGCACACTCAATCACGGCTGATAATTGCGGATAACCAACTCCCGTTTGTTTACGCGTAGTACAGACAGAACCAGGCCCAATACCTACTTTAACAATATCAGCACCAGCTAAGACTAATTCTTCTGTCATTTCACCAGTAACGACATTACCAGCCATAATAATTTTCTCTGGGAAGGTTTCCCGTGCTTTTTTGACAAAATCAACAAAATGCTCGCTATAACCATTAGCCACATCCAGGCAAATGAAATCAAAGCCACTCACTTTTTCAATCGCTTGTAATCTTGGAATATCCTTATCATTTAAGCCGGCGGAGACAAAAGTAAGGTTTTTATGTTGTGCGCTCTTAGTGCTGAAGGCTTGCCACTCTTCTGGCTCAATAAATTTACTCAAGGCCGTCATCACATTATGTTGACTTAATGCTTCAGCCATAGCAAACGTGCCGGTGTGATCCATATTGGCCGCAATAATCGGAATACCTTGCCATATTTTTGAGCTGTGTCGAAAATGATATTCACGCTCTAATGATACCTGTGAACGCGAACGAAGCGTACTACGTTTGGGGCGGATTAAAACATCTTTAAACGCTAACTTTAACTCTTCTTCAATACGCATAACACTCTCCTTTAATAAGCCAGAAAGGATAACAAAAAATAGCCAGTTGAGCCACTGACGTTAAGTCGAATTCTATATTCAACTCGAATGTGCTCAGAATAGAGCCATCTGAACCAAGAAACCTAAGCTCATCCTCTCCAAGGGGACATGATCAGCTAAGATGTCATGAAGAATAAACATGAATACTGATAGTTCATTCGATAAATAAAAACTTTATTTCAATGTAATTTTAGCGAAACGTCGCTTACCAACTTGAACAACGCTATTAAAGCCTGAAGTTAACATTAAGGTTTTATCACTTATCTTCTCGCCATCGACTTTAACAGCACCTTGTTTGAGCATGCGAAAAGCATCTGAAGTGCTGCTGACCAAGTTAGCTTCCTTCAACAAATTGGCAATTCCAATTCCTTCGGCTTCAGTCTGTAGCTCTATTTTCTTAATATCATCGGGAATCGCACCTTTTTGAAAACGAGCGATAAAATTATCTTTCGATTTTTGGGCAGTAGCCACGTCATGATAACGAGAAATAATTTCTTGTGCAAAACGAATTTTATAATCTCTTGGATTAGCCCCTTGATTCACTTCTTCTTTAAACTTGGCAATGTCCTCTAAAGAAGAAAAACTTAGTAACTCATAATAACGCCACAACATTTCATCTGAAATCGACATAATTTTGCCGAACATTTCATCAGGTACATCATTAATGGCAATGTAGTTCCCGGTTGATTTCGACATTTTTTTAATGCCATCAGTACCTTCAAGCAAAGGCATCATAATCACCGTTTGCGGTACTTGCCCTACTCCTTTTTGCAGCTCCCGGCCACCTAACAAATTAAATTTTTGATCGGTGCCGCCCAACTCGATATCGGCTCGCATTTCGACCGAGTCCCAACCTTGTAGTAATGGATACATAAATTCATGCAGAGCAATTTCTTGCCCAGAGTTAAAGCGTTTTTTGAAATCATCACGCTCTAACATTCGCGCGACAGTTTTCTTAGAAGCAAGCTCCAGCATAAATAATGGATCTTTTTGGCTCATCCAATAGCTATTGTATAGAATTTCAGTTTTATCCGGGTCTAGTACTTTGAACACTTGCTGCTCATAAGTTTTTACATGTTCTGCGATATCTTCTTTAGACAAACTCGGGCGAGTCGTATTTTTACCAGTAGGGTCACCAACCATTGCAGTGAAATCACCAATTAAAAACATTACATGATGGCCAAGATCTTGTAATTGACGCATTTTGGTTAACACTACCGTATGACCGAGATGCAAATCAGGTGCCGTTGGATCCATACCCAATTTCACTCGTAGTGGCTTACCCATTTTCAACTTGTCTACTAACTCTTGCTCAACTAATATCTCATCAGCACCACGTTTAATTATTTCCAGTGCCTTATTGACATCAGTCATCTCTATCTCCACTATAAAAAGTATGCTATTCTTGGAAAAAATGGAAGTATAGCGTACCTTTAATGCAGAAGCGACCCTTCAAAATTCATCATCTCGATCACTTAATGCGGCGTCATAAAAGACGAGTTATCGCTGTTCTCGTAACAACCGTCATATTTCTGATCATGCTTATCGCCAGTATCATTTATGTGCCAACCAAACAATTTAATGAAGAGCCGCAATTTGAAACAGTGCCCAGAATACCCTTCGGCACAGAACAAACACCGACTACTCCACCTAAAATTATTGCTAAAAAAATCAGTGTAAAACAAATCATTCCTCCCAGTATTGTTTTACCTAATTATCAACGAGTCATCATTGGTGCTGGCGAAAGTTTATCGCATATTTTTGATGGCTTACATATTAGCCCACAACAACTTCATAAAGTAGCACAGCTGCCTGAAGTAAAAAAAGCCGTACGCCGTTTACAGGCTGGGCAAGAATTAGAATTTGATGTTACTGGAAAAAACCAATTACAAACGTTAATAATGCCTTTGAATGGCACACAAGATATAAAAGTTATTCGATCTGGTGATTCGTTTTCAGAAAAAATTATTTCACATCAATTTAATACATCAAACAAATTACTAACAGCAACCATCCACTCATCTTTATACATGGCCGGTAGCAAAGCCGATATTCCCAAAAGTGTACTGGCACAGTTCACTACGATCTTTGGCTGGAAGATAGACTTTCGACGTGATATTCGCGATGGTGACAAAATTCGTATTTTGTATGAAGAAATGCAGAACATGAAAAACCATAAAATTGAACCTGGTGATATTATTGCCGCAGCATACACTCATAATAACAAAACCTATTACGCCTTTAAATATCGCGATCATTTTGGACGTGTTGGTTATTTTGATGAAAATGGTCGCAGCTTACGCAAAGCTTTTCGCCGCAAGCCTATCAATATTGGTTATATCAGCTCAGGCTTTAGTTTGCATCGCAAAAATCCTGTGTTAGGTATTGTTCGCCCACACACCGGCACAGATTTCGCTGCCGCCTATGGCACCCCTATTCACGCCACTGGCGATGGACGTATTATTTTCCGCGGTCGTAAAAATGGCTACGGGCGCTGCATTGTGCTCGACCATGGCAATAGTATTACCACCCTATACGCACACATGAGTCGCTTTAATAAAAAATACAAAAGTGGTTCTTATGTCAAAATGAGCGATGTAATCGGTTACATTGGCACAAGCGGTCTAGCAACAGGACCACACGTGCATTATGAATATCGCGTCAAGCATAAATTCAAAGATCCAATGAAGGTAGGTTTACCAAACGCCGCCCCGGTTCCAAAAAGTGAAAGAGACCAATATCTCATCTATGCTGCCCAAGAAAAACACAAGATTGAAATGTCTTCTTCACATGAAGTATCATAATCATTCATAACTACTTGTTCTCACCTAAGGCGCGCTATGCTAGATCTAATTATTATTATTCTATTCCTGTTGATCAACTTAGTTATTGGCTATTTAAGCAGCCGTACTATTGTAAAGTTCGAACACTTTTCTGTTGGTAAACGTTCATTCACTACCTTTTTTATTTTCTGTTCTATATCAGCAACATTTATTGGCGGCGGCTACACCATTGGTAACAGCGCTAGTGTTTATGGTGTACGCATTTGGTCTTTTGGGTTTTAGCCTAAAAGAAATTCTCGTCGGCAGTTTAATTGCACCAAAAATGACAAAATATACTCATTGCCATACCGTCGGTGACATCATTGACATGACATATGGTAAAAAAGCAAAAATTGTCACCGGCTTCTTTTCACTACTAATCTGTGGGGGCATCTTAGGTGCTCAGATTGGTGCTCTGAATGCGATATTCCAATATGCACTGCCAAGCATTAATCCGTTAATCGGAACCGTTGTAAGCTTCCTAGTATTACTGATTTATACGGCGTTAGGCGGTATGAAAGCCGTTATATTAACCGATACTTTCCAATTTTTAATTTTAATTATTGGTATTCCTCTCACCTTTCTCATTGGCCTGCATCATGTTGGTGGTTGGTCACATGTTGTCCATGCCGTGCCACATCATTTCTTACATTTTCTTAACAACACACATCAATGGACATTCTTCGCACTATTATTTATTACTTTTATCTTTGGTGAAACTTTAGTGCCGCCTTATGTTCAGCGTTTGTTCATGGCAAAACACACAAAGTATACTGCGCGTGGTTTAGTGCTTAGTGGGATATTGTCGATCCCGATATTTTTAATTTGTGGCGTTATCGGATTAATTGCCTACACTAGCAATACCCACCTAACTGGAAATGCACCTTTTCTTTACGTGGTGCAAACCATGATCCCAGTTGGCTTAAAAGGTTTTATCTTAGCCGCATTATTATCGATTATTCTCTCATCAGCTGCCGGTTTTTTAAATGCGGCCTCGATAGCCTTTGTTAATGACATTGTGAAACCTATCAAATCACATTACACAGACAAGCACTTGCTCCGGCTTGCACGGATTAGTACGGTGATTGTTGGGGTGATCGCGATTATATTCGCTTTATTAATTAAAAATGTTCTCACACTATTACTTGCTGCTTACAATTTTTGGTCACCGATTATCTTAGTTCCATTAGTTTTCGCTATTTTTGGACTTAAAGCGCGCAGCCAAGACTTCTTCGCAGGTGCTATCTTCGGAATACTCGGTAGTATTACCTGGGAATATATTTTACACACACTACTAGATATCTCACCAATCCTACCTGGCTTAGTCTGTAACTTACTGGCATTTTTAATCAGTCGCTTTGTTTTTGCGCCGAGCTCACCACTAACTAGCTAAGGTTCATTCCCAAAGCAATTCTGACACCATGAAGTACTAAATCAGACTCGATTTTATTAAACAGCTTTTCTTGCTCAAATAGATTAGCAAAACCACCCGTGCCAATAACTAGTGGTTTTTTATCAGGGAATAGTTCTTTACTCATACCTTTAATAATTTCTCGTGTTGCACCTAGTTGTCCATAATAAAGGCCCGATTGAATACAGCTAATCGTATCACGTCCCACCACTGATTCCGGCTTTGTAATTTGCACCGTTGGCAACTGCTCAGTTGAAGATTGCAAGGCATGCATAGATGTACGTACACCTGTTTGAATAACCGCGCCTAAAAATTCTTTCTTGGCAGAGATCGGAACATAAGTAGTTGCCGTACCAAAATCCACGACAATAATATTTTTATTTGGATTTTGATCCACCGCAGCAATAGAAGTAGCAATTAAGTCAGAGCCAATTTGATTTGGGTGTTTTGTTTTTAATTTTAGCCCAGTTTTAATTCCAGCCTTAACCCAAAAAGGCTCGATATTAAAATACTTAATACAAGCCGATCCTAAAGAATAATCCACAGGCGGTACAACCGAACTAATCGCAATATACTCAATCATCTCGACTGCAATATCATTTTCACGCAAAACATTTTTCAAAAATATACCTAACTGATCGGAGGTACTCTGCCGATGTGTTTCATGCCGAAACTTCAAAAGAAGCTTATCTTGGTGAAAAACCCCACCATAAATTTGTGAGCTACCAACATCTAAACATAAATACATAAAATAATCTCCAGTCAGGAATTAGGATTTTGGGATTTAACAGGCGCGTGATACTGTTTTTTTGCTAAAGGGAATAGTAACCACGCGATAATAAAGAATAGTGCCGCCACTAATTCTGGCAACACAGCACTTTTAATGGCCAGAATACTACCAAAAAATGCCGTGAGAGCAAATGCAATAGATAACAAAGCATCCCAAGTCCCCATGAACAAACCTTGATGCTCAGGATCCACTTTATCCGAGCCCATCGTAATTAAAATCGAATAACAAAAAGCCACCATAATCGAAATAGGAATAGCGATAACCCATTGCAAGGTTAGTGAGTTAAAAAAGTAACCCATTAAGAGCACAATAATACCAATCAGAAAACTTGGCTTTACAATGCTGGTTAAAGAAAAACGATTAACAACCAAACGCACACCATAAATCAAGAAGAAAGAAATCAACAAACCAACATACGAGGCAAAAAAACCAATCACCTTATTAGTCACCTGAAAATCTTGTGACAAAAGCAGCATTAACGATTGATAATACATACTCCAACCGAGCTCAAACACAAAATAGGTTAATAGAATAAAATGGATATTACTTTTAAATACCACATGGTAAAAGTCTTTGGCCAGGCCATGATGCTGCCCCGCTGTTCTATCATGCATTTCACGTAAAGTGAAAATTAAAATAGTTAAGTTAATTGCGGATAAAATAATACCCGCATAAAAAAGTGTGCTGTTGTTAAACCAGCTTAATACAGTAGGGTCTGACAACACCCCACCTAATAAAGGTCCAGAGATTAAACCAATGGTCATCGCCACAGCGATAACACCAATATTTTTTGCCTTGGTTGGTCCACGGCTAATATCAGCAATGGCCGACTGAACAACAGCCAAACTACCTGACGTGACACCCGCGACAACACGCCCAATTAAAATAATACTGATACTCGCCTCTCTAAAACCAATAATATAAGCCAACAAGCCTACTAAAGAACCAATAACACAAATCAATAATACTTTACGCCGCCCAACTTTATCTGAAATATAGCCAAGTACAGGTGCACCAATGGCATAACACAAAGGCCCTAATGCTTGAATAACCCCATATAAAATATGACGGCTAACATTACT
Source organism: Gammaproteobacteria bacterium (assembly GCA_034110705.1). GTDB lineage: Bacteria > Pseudomonadota > Gammaproteobacteria > JABDGN01 > JABDGN01 > JAWUVP01. The sequence continues at coordinate 9,904 of JAWUYR010000056.1, forward strand.
AGCATGCATGCCAAATAAAGCACTATGAGGATTATTAACAAGTGGAGCTAACACAGGTGCAATGATATTAATGCTCATAATATCAAGCACAATCACTAAAAAGAATGGAAATATAGTCCGAAAGGAAATGGTAGCATTTGGTGCCTGTCGCATGATCAAGCCCTCTATTAAGTTTGTTTACATTCTCTAGTCAATGCTGCCGAAGCAAGTCACTGCCAGTTGAGCGAGAATTGTATACTGATTGTGAACTGGGACGCAAGGCCTTTTAAATAGTCCTATAGCCCCTTTCACCTTATCAAGCTCAATCAGTTTTGAGCTCGTATTGATATACATTCAATTTTGCGTAACTCAACACTAAAATATTTCTAAAAATTAACACCCATCGTTACATTAACACCTTGATACTCATGCGCGCCAAACAGATAACCGATAGAGCCAGTGAAATGATTGTAAATGATACTATTATGACTGGTCAACTTACTAAGTTTAAAGCCAATTTCGTTATAACTTGGAATGTACCACTTTATACCACTCACCACATCAAAACGACTAACATAACCACCAACAGTAAAGTGTTTATTCATTGCATAAGTCACATCCACCCCATTTTGAGTTGTTATATTCTGCATAACATAAGGCGTTACTATATCACAAATTTTCAATTTATTCGTATTCAGATATGACACATCATTAGTAACACCATAAGTGAAGTGACCATAAGGAAGAACTACACGACTAGCAATGGCAGTATCATACAACATAGTACCAGCACCCAAATCAACAGAACCCACTACTCCAGCATGAAAGCTTGGTGTTAATGCCCAAACCAACTTGCCTGGTGTGCGTAACATAACATGGGTATAACCTAAACCAAGTGCTAAGGAGTAAGAAGTCGCTTGCTCAATTTGTTGATAATTAATCGGCATATCAATAATCAAAGCATTATTACGGTTAAAATAATGTGTATATTTTATGGGTAGCGTAGCTTCTTTCACCGTGAAACCATTATTGGTCACATCAGAATAAGATGGCGTTAAAGAGAATAAGTTCAATGAACCCTCAGCGCTATTCAACAAACCATCTGTCGCTAAATTAAAGTTGTTTTTTGTGAGTCGTGCGAAAAAACTATTTGGATTGCCAGCCACAGGATCAATCGAAGTATGCGAGACCCAAGCATCAGCCAAATCACTCAGTACATTACCACCTTTACCTTTCAACCATTCAACCAATTGATCCCAAACATCTTCGGTTGAGGCCGTCGCATCAGCTTTAAAGCCTCGTGCTTGTGCCGCATTAACTGTTGAACTAATTTGCTGAGTAAAAGTTTCACAATTAGTCGGTTTTCCTGGAAAATCTAAACAGAAATGTAACGTCACAATATTATCTGCAACACTACGCTACATAGTCGCATCAACTCCTCGTAAATCGAGAATACCCGAAATTGCTGTAACGTTATCATCGTATTTCGCGCCAAAAATACTCTTTAAGCTGGTATCTTTGAAATCATCTATAACAGCAAATATACTTCGATTCGAAAATAATGTCGCACTTATATTATCTGTTGGTTTATTCGAGAATTGGGCTATAACACGGGCCTTAATTAGATGAGGCCCTGAAATTGGACCAGGAACATTCGGAGCTATTACTGGATCATCTAGTTTAGAAGAAGCATAAGTAAAATTAAAAACCAATAAAAAGACAATTGGGGTAAAAACTCTAAAGCATTTATAAAACATACAACATACAACATCATCCTTAATATAGAAAATTTTAAAATATTATATCTCGTTATCAACTTTAGTAAACCTAAAATGCCCTATAGTTTAAAAAGCACTCAACCATGCTGTAGCTTAAATAGGGGGAAACGATAGTATTGCTCGTTAAAACATTTCAATTTGCGAGAAAAGGTTTATCATTAGCATTATGCGAGAATTATATATTGGCTTAATTTCAGGAACGAGTATGGATGGCATCGATTGTGCTTTAATCGATACTACTAATGGCTGTCAGTTCATCGCCGGTCATTGTCACCCTATCCCCGACGATTTAAAAAATACGCTTTGGCAATTAATCAGCGCTGATGATATTACCGACCCGCGCATTGTCATCGTTAATGAGCAATTAGGTGAACTGTTTGCCGAAGCTACTAAACAACTTTTACAAAAAACTGATTTCAACGTAGTACACATTAAAGCCATAGGCTCACACGGTCAAAACATTAGCCACCATCCTAATGATGAAAAACCGCATAGCTTACAAATTGGCAACCCACAAATTATTGCCGACCGCACCGGCATCACCACCGTCGCTGATTTTCGCTCAGCTGATATTGCCGCCGGTGGTCAAGGTGCTCCACTGGCACCATTATTCCACAACGAGACCTTACGTTCAGCTGAGCACAATCGCGCTATCGTAAACATTGGCGGCATTGCCAATGTAACATTTCTTAGCCGAAAAGATAATAGCGTCATAGGCTTTGATACAGGCCCAGGTAATGGCTTAATGGATGCGTGGATACACAAAAACCAACAAAAAGACTACGACCAAGATGGCCAATGGGCTGCTTCAGGCACAGTCGACCAAACATTACTAACCGCTCTATTACACGATCCTTATTTTAGAAAAGTAGGCCCGAAGAGCACCGGTAAAGAATATTTTAATTTAAAATGGTTACACTCTTTTGTGCAACAACAAACAGCTGCAGATATACAAGCAAGCCTACTCGAATTAACTGCACAAACTATCTACAATACAATCGAGCAAAAGTGGTCCGAATATCAACTCATTTTATGTGGTGGTGGTGCGCATAACTCAGCGCTTGTAAATCGATTACAAACATTAACTAACCAACCAATCACCACTAGCGAGCACTACGGCTTTGATGCAGATTATTTAGAAGCCATGCTATTTGCCTGGTTAGCCAAAAAACGTATTACCAACACAAAACTTGATACACGAACAATTACAGGAGCAACCAAACCTATTTTGCTTGGTCGTATTTTCACTTCCAATAAAGATTAAACCAAAACGGCAAACGTTTCTGCAGAAGCTTTATACCACTCTTCAGCATGAGCCCATTCCACATCATCACCTAATAAAACACCAACATCTAAATACTCATACAACTTCGCATAATTCTCAACACCTTCAGACTGATTCAAACGCCGCCAAATATGTTGTGGTAATAAATCATCAGGAGATGTCAATCCGGCCGCGCCGAGCACCTCATGAAAGTTGTGTAAGGTTTGATGATGATAGTTTTTCACTCGAACGGCTTTTCCTTCAACGTCTAAGCCATACATTAATTTATCATCTTGTGTCGCAATACCCGTTGGGCAAGTATTATTGTGACAACGTCGCGACTGAATGCAACCTAAACTGAACATCATGCCGCGTGCTGAATTACAAATATCGGCGCCCAAGGCTAGCTTCTTAGCCAAATCAAAACCACTAATCACTTTGCCCGCCGCTATTATTTTTATTTTATCGCGCACACCAATACCGGTTAAACAATTATGTACGAAAATCAAACCTTCATTTAAAGGCACTCCAATATTATTAGTAAACTCTACTGGCGCAGCACCAGTACCACCTTCGGCACCATCAACCGTAATAAAATCTGGCAATGTCCCAGTTTGTAACATCGCTTTACAAACATTCATAAACTCTTGATGTATACCGATACATAACTTAAAGCCAACAGGTTTACCACCTGAAAGTTCACGCAATTTTACAATGAACTCTAGCATTTCAATTGGCGTTCTAAAGGCTGAGTGACTAGGAGGCGAAATACAATCCACACCTGGCTCCACATTTCGAATAGCTGCAATCTCTTTTGTGACTTTAACCGCAGGTAATACACCGCCATGTGCTGGCTTTGCACCTTGAGAAATTTTAATCTCAATCATTTTAACTTGAGCTAATGTCGATTTCTCTATGAACAATTCTTCACAAAATTTACCTGACTTTTTCTCACGACAACCGAAATAACCTGTTCCTATTTGCATCACGACATCACCGCGATTCTCCAAATGATAAGGTGTCAGCCCACCTTCACCCGTATTTTGATAGAAGTCCCCCAGCTTTGCACCCAAGTTCAACGCCAACACCGCTTTCTTACCCAAGGCACCAAAACTCATTGCCGAAACATTCAACCGTGAGGCAACATAAGGTTTCAAACAATCATCGCCACCGACGGCCACTTTCATTTCATGATCAGAGATTTTTTGTGGCTGCATTGAATGGCTAAACCACTCATAACCTTCTTGATAAACATCACGCAACGTACCGAACGGAATATTATCGTTTGCCAAACGACTACGTTCTGACACCAACAACCGCTGCTCACGACTAAACGGCGTACTCTCCGTTTCACTTTCGACAAAATACTGATGAATTTGCGGCCGAATATCCAGCAACATATAACGTAAATGCCCTATGACCGGATAATTACGCAGCACGTTCGATTTCTTTTGCCAAATATCATGCAGCGCAAGAATGAATAAAGGCCCAAAAACTGCAAACAAATAAAAGGCCCGATGATTATCGAGCCCCCAGCCTATAATAAAGGCAAAAATAACACATGAAACAATAAAAAAACAATGTCGAGTATTCATAACGTTCCTTTTTAATCCATAGAAAAAGAAGAACCACAGCCACAAGTTGTCACGGCATTAGGATTACGGATAACAAACTGCGAACCGTCCAAATCTTCCTTATAATCAATTTCTGCTTCTTCTAAATATTGCAGACTCATCGCATCAACTAATAACGTCACGCCATTTTTTTCCATCTGAAAATCATCATCGTTCACATCTTCGTCAAAGGTAAAGCCATACTGAAAGCCAGAACAACCACCACCAGTAATAAAAACTCGCAACTTCAAACTATCATTTTCTTCTTCTTCGATTAACTCTTTAACCTTGTTGGCTGCCGCATCGCTAAAAACCAACAGCTCGCCATCATCAACGAAACCTTCATCTTCAATTAAATCAAGCTCTTCTGCAGAAATGTCAGCACTTTCTTGTTTTGACTTAGGATCCCAAGTTTTCACTACTTCATCTTTTGACATATTTTGCTCCGACCTTTCCAATTAAGCCCAATTATAGCAAACTTTATACGATTAAAAATCTTAGCGACACAATACTTACCATGAATGTACTTATTAGATTGGTTTAATACAGTTCAAAAAATAAAAGAAGATAGGCTTCGACTAAAAATACGAATACTGGCGGCTAAAATAGCGACCTCTTCTTCCAAATATTTTATAAACTAAATATTTTTCCGGTATAATCCCTTCCATGACAACTATACACAACATTATTGACTTCATTTTGCACATTAACATCCACCTCGCCAATATAGTGCACTCCTTTGGCTTGTGGTCATACTTGATTTTATTCCTGATTATTTTCGCCGAAACAGGCCTTGTTGTGATGCCTTTTTTACCCGGTGATTCACTCCTGTTTGCAGCAGGTGCCTTAGCCGGCATTAGCACGCTGAACCCCCATATTTTAGTGTTCAGCCTAATGATCGCGGCTATTTTAGGCAATACGGTTAACTATACTATTGGTTATTGGCTTGGCCCTAAAGTCTTCCACCTTCCGAAATCTCGCTGGTTTAATCCTGCGTATTTACAGAAAACCCATAGCTTCTATGAGCGCTTTGGTGGCCGAGCCATTATTTTAGCGCGATTTATTCCGATCATGCGAACTTTTATACCCTTTGTCGCCGGCATCGCTCGTATGCACTGGGCACGCTTTCAACTGTTTAATTTTATTGGCTCGATTGCTTGGGTAGGCATCATTATTTATTTAGGTTACTTTTTTGGTAACACACCCGTAATGCAGGAAAATTTTTCCCTAATCGTGATTGTCATCATTGTAATTTCGCTAATCCCACCATTAATTGGTTACATCAAACACAGAAGAACTAAATGAATTGGGTCATTTCATGTCATGTGATTGTTGTTATCACATTGTTCGCAGCCGTATTCTACCTGCCGCGTTTATTTGTTTACCACGCACAATGCAAAGATAAAATAAGCAACGAACGTTTTAAAATCATGGAGCGAAAACTATTCAATGGCATTCTAGTACCCAGTGCACTTTTGGTTGGCGTAACTGGATTTTGGCTTCTATACGGTTTTGGTTGGGCTGAACATCCACATATCATCTGGTTGCACATAAAGCTTATCTTAGTCTTACTGCTCTATATCTATATGGGCTTCTGTTGGAAATTCATGCGTGATTTTAAACATGACCGCAACAAGCACAGTCATGTTTTTTATCGTTGGTTTAATGAAATTCCAAGCATTTTACTCATCATCATTATAATTTTAGTATTCGTCAAACCGTTTTGACTCTAAAGGCTCATACGTCATCGGTAACGCATCTTGACTAATGCGCAAAGCAAGTAAATCACATGGTGTATGGTGCAACATCCGTGCTGAAGTCGAAGGTGCTAACTTCGCAATGCCGTAATGCTCCACATTCCCCATTACCAACAAATCAGCGCCAACCTGCGTGGATTCTTCTTCAACAAAATATTTCAAATCCCCAATGCGAAAGGCTATATCACGCTCATCAACCCCATGCTCAGCCGCTAACTCACATAATGCATTCCAAGCGGCAAGGCTCCCAATCTCACTGATATCGTCAGGTTTAAACGAGCCACCATATTGCAAGCTTTCTAGCGAGCTGTGCGGAAAAACATACAACAAATGTAACTCAGCACCAACTTCATCAGCAAACTGCTTAGCTCGGCCAATAATAAAATGTGCACTACGATAATTCTCAACATCAACGGCAACTATTATTTGTCGATACGATTGATACTGACCTTTAACAAATAAAACATCATATTTGGCATCCCGTAAAACAGTTTTATGCTCGTCGCTAAACCACGATGCCTTCCCCGCACTTGGAGTAATGATCAAGTCAGGAGTTGTAGTTTTAGCATATTGGCTCATGACTTTCGCAAAGTGGCCACTCTTACAGACCGTATCAGAAAAATAGGAATAACCCAGGACATGTGGGGTCGGTTTAGCAGTTACTTGCAAATGTTGTACATTTGCTTTTAAGTGCTGAGCACAACTTTGAACTTGCTGGGTAACCTGTGACTGCTGTTCGCCAAACGATGACGTAGCAAATAAAATATTTTTACAATACATTGAACTATACTCCTTTCGTTCGTTGTGATTAAACATGTATTTGTTGCTGAACTTTTCGCCAAGCGTCTTGCAAATAGGCCTGCAGCAAACTTTTTAAACGTATTTTCCAAGACGAGATATACACTTGTTGTAACTGCTGTAAATAATGCCATGCTTGTTCAGTTTTAGCCAATACCGTAGCATCCATGCTAGGTAACGCTAAAACATCAACCGAAAAAGAAGTGTAATCTATTTGATGTAAATAGCGCGCAGCCTCGAGGTAGAAATCTTGATATGGACTACGCAAGTCCACCCCCATAAAAGCCTCTTCTTGGCTCATGCCTCTTGCTAAAATACAATTAAGGTAAGCTAACATGTAGTAAGCAATATTGCTTTCATGCTGTTGTAAAATAGTCCCGTGTAATGCCTTCTTATAAAAGCACATAGCAGCCTTGGTGTTATTCTTGCGCCAGTGGTCATTGGCCCTAATTAGATATTTATTCACGATGTTCCCTCCTGTCGCGACTTTTATTTCCACACATCATGCGTGGGTTGTTGTTCAATTCCTTCTTACAAACAATTAATATCTTGGATATGAAAATCCAGGACAAGTACTCTACCAACATAAATCCACGATACACATACGAAATTGCGCTTAAAATATAAATAAGTGCTCTGCGTTTGGTCAGTGACAATGAATATATGTTTCGGGAATACCCTAGAAAAATGAACGACATAGGAAAGGAAAGATAAAATGAGCAGCACATTAAAAAAGCCCTACCGATATTCGGTAAGGCTTTTAGTCTTAGTCAGCGTAGATAAGAACGTTTACGTTTACAAACGTGGCCAAGAAATATTCGCACTATCAACAGCATGTTTACTTGGCAACAAATGACGAACCTGTGGATCCGACTTAAGCTCATGCCAAAAACTATAACTATCTGGGATAATTCGACTCACTACGCGTAACACGATAACCCAAGCAACCGCTACTGCGACCACCAAACTTAAAATAAGAACTAATGACATTACATATTCTCCTTCATTTAATACATCCATTTATTATAAGTTAATACCAACACCACAAATTATAAAGAAAATCAGGTCACTTGCCCATCAGGGGGTTCATATAGCAATACCAGGAATAGCAAGAACAAGACTTGGGAAAACCCATAACCTTGGCCTACTTTTCCTCGATTTCCACCATTTCATTGGCATCGAAGTCCGGCTTAGCATCATCAGTTTTATGCCGATGCTTCACGCTTCCTTCATGAATCAGGACCATGGCAACTAATTGAGCTAATGACTTAGCCTTCATTTTTTCCATAATTTTGGCGCGATGTAACTCAACCGTTTTTGAAGAAATACCAAGCTCATAAGCCGTTACTTTATTCAGGTTTCCTTTAATCACACATTTCATCACTTCATATTCGCGAGGAGTTAGCTTGTTAATTCGTTCCGTAATTTGCTCACGCTTACCTGCCTCAAGACGTCTTTTGGCATCAAGATCAATCGCGTTTTGAATGCTATCTAATAAGGTCTGATCATTAAAAGGCTTCGTTAAAAACTCAACAGCACCAGCCTTCATAGCTCGAGTTGCCATTGGTACATCACCATGACCTGTAATAAAGATAATAGGAATATCAATCTTGCGCTTACGCAGTTGCTCTTGCAGTTCTAAACCGCTCATTTCCGGCATGCGCACATCGAGTAACAAACAACCTGGACGCAGCGCGTCATAACTGTCTAAAAATTTCTTAGCACTTAAGAAAGTTTCAATTTTTAAGCTAACCGACTCCATTAAAAAACGAATAGACTCGCACATCGCCTCATCATCATCAACATAAAACACCGTGACTTGTTCTTGAATTAACCCTGCCTTATCTTTTTTATCTACTCGCTCGCTCATAGTTCCTCTTACCTTCATATCATGCTGACCTAGCATTCTAACTTAGGTCGCGCTAAATTCTACATTTGTACAAAATTTTTACGTATTAACGTCTCAGCTCAACTGGGCAATGCATTATAACCAACAAATTTATTATTACTAATAGGGTTAACCACAGCAATGCCTAATCATTAGCATTTAGCATAACGTCACGACAATGACTTTAACCTCAGTAAATTTCACATGTTGGATAGTGAAGCGTATAATCGCCACCTCCGCTGACTATTAAGGAATCAACCGTGCCACAAACATCAAGAAACACAAACCTCTTTCAAGAAGCTCAGCGCTATATTCCAGGGGGCGTAAATTCTCCGGTACGCTGCTTCTACGGTGTCGGGGGTGCCCCTGTTTTTATGGAAAGCGGCAAAGGGGCCC
>JAWUYR010000057.1:0-12917 GCA_034110705.1 Gammaproteobacteria bacterium
GTTGGTAGCAGGCTTTGCGGGGCTGATGGTGGCGCCTATTTCTGCTTTTACTGAATTGTGGAGTGTGCCATTTTTAATGCAAGCCCATCATATTACTCGCACATCTGCGGCCTTACTGTCTACCGTGATGTTCATCGGTATTGCAGTTGGTGGCCCTTTTCACGGTTGGTGGTCTGGCCGAGTAGGCTCACGTAAGCTTGCTTTGCGCTTAGGAGCTCTAGGAGCGTTGATTTGTTTAAGTTTGGTTATCTATGTGCCTATTGCGTCATTTACGATACTTATCGGTTTATTATTCTTGTTCGGTTTTTTCACTTCAACCATGCTGCTCTGTTTTGCGATCAATTCAGAGAACAATCCATTATGGGCTACTGGAGTGGTGATTGGCTTTACTAATATGTTGGTTATGGCGGGAGGATCGATTTTTCAACCTTTAGTTGGTGTTTTTCTGGATATGGCGGCGCATTCAGGCCCTGGACATATTGTGAAATATTTTACGACTGGAGAGTTTAGATTAGCATTATCTGTACTGCCATTGTGCAACTTAATGGCATTGGCTGTTGTTTTCTTTGTAAAGGAAAAGCATTAAAAAACCCCAACCTAGGTTGGGGTTCACTCAAAGCTTTTCATTTTTCATGGGGACCGAAAAATGAACCGCAAGAGAATTATGCCTAAGTTGAGGGGAAAGCGATAGAGAGGCAATAGGAATATGGAAGTTTCCATATTGGAAACAATAAGGCTTTTTAACTCATAAGGCTTTTTAACTCATCGTGATGATTTAATCAGAATGTTATTAACGTCAATCTTCTATAATGGTATTGGGAAATCAAAGCCGCCAAAATTATTAACAGATGATAAAAAAGGAAAAGTATTAAAAACCCCAGGCTAGGCTGGGGTTCACTCAATTAACTTTAAAAATTATAATTTATTCCAGCACCAATAATATTGGAACGACTCTGCACATTAGCCGCAAAATAAACGGGGATATTATTAAAAGAAAGATATTGCGTATTCACTTGTAGATGCTGAGTCAGACTATAGCCTACACCAAAATCGTAACCAAGCCCTAAATTTCCGACTCCACCAACTTTCACCAAAACACTAAAATCCTTATTGATTGGCGCGGTGAACTTTAACATAAGGCCTTGAGTATTGCTTGTTTTGTCATTTTCATTGTTTGGTGGGATATTAACATTATCAAGCTCGATACCAACATGGCTAGAAAACATATAACCAATATTGAGTATTGATGCGAAAATACCTTTTTGTAGTTCTGTACCTTCATTATAGCTCACAGCTCCAAATATTCCTCCGGTGAAAGCGCCCACATAAAATTTAGAATTTGATTTTGTTTCCCAAATAGCACTATCCGAACTGACCGAGGTATAAGGTGCAAAACGATAAATGGCATTGATGGTAAACATCGAACTTGATTGCAATACAGAATTGAAGTAGTCATTATACCTCCCACCCCATGCCGCCACCTTATTCCAGTCTGCCCCAAGGAAAAAACGACCATCAAGAAAATTACGTCCTATACCAAAACCATAAGCAGGATTAAGCGCTGCGACTTTTTTATTTTGAATAAGATTTTTAGGCATATCAGGTGGAACGAATGGCGGCACACCAGAATAACGTGAATCGGTATGTAAATCACCGAGCAAATATGCAACGCCAATCTTAGTGTAAAAGTCCCAAGTTTTACTTAATGGAATATGGTAAAGCCCCATAAGCTCAACACTTTTTTGTTTGATGGTGACATTGGTATGTACATCAGCGTTAAAAAAAATCGTAGGTCCTTGTACTTCATTCACTTGTCCATAATCAGCATAAGCTAACTCAAGCCCTAGTTGATGAGTGAAATTGTAACCTAAGACCGCACGATAAGCCGTTCCATCGGAAGTCGAGTTATCATTAAAAATATCGAACGAATATCGATTAGCAATAGTAAAATTATCTGAGGTATGAAACCCAGCTTGTGCGCCAAGATAAAACCCTGACCCATTCGAATGCTGCTGTAGCCATTCCTGTTTATTTTACTCGGCAAACGCCATTTGCGTCAGCAATAAACCGCTCAATAAAAGATAAATACTCTTCATTACTCTTGCTCCATACAAGTTATTAAAGATATTTTCTTCAATAAAGAAAATATCACACCGACCCTCAGACAAAAAAGACAGCACTTAATCGGCTATACATTTTATTTTAAGTTCTTATTCTGTGCATTACAAACACAAGATAATAAGCTATTTTCAAAACAATGTCTATTTAGACTACTGACACTAAAACTGGGCATGCGTTTGCATTTTGTATAACAGGTTGGGATAATCCATGGTCAATGAAGAGAATCTAAAATGAAATTAACAAAAATCGAACAAAAACTCCTGCAGAATACTGAAAAAGCATGTGCGGATTATAATCTTTTTAATAAAGGCGATAGAATTTTAGTTTGTTTATCCGGTGGTAAAGATTCATTTACCATGCTAAAAATATTGCGATATATTCAGCGTAAAATGAATAATAAAATTGAGCTCTTGTCTTTTACTTTGGACCAGTCGCAACCTGGCTGGGATGATTCAAAGCTCCGGGAGTGGTTAGATAATGAAGAGGTTCCGTATAAAATCTTAACGCGTGATACTTATTCAATTGTGACGGATAAAATCCCTGAAAATAAAACTTACTGTTCGTTGTGTTCACGCTTAAGAAGAGGGATTATTTATCGGTATGCACAAGAGAATGGCTTTAATAAGGTAGCATTGGGGCACCATCGTGATGACTTAATCAGAACCTTGTTGATGTCAATTTTCTATAATGGTGTTGTGAAATCAATGCCACCAAAGTTATTAACCGATGATAAAAAACTGATCGTGGTACGTCCTTTAACGTATTGCCAAGAGGCCGACATTATTGCTTACAGTAAAGAACAAGCTTTTCCTATTATTCCTTGTAACTTGTGTGGTTCACAACAAAATTTAAAACGCGTACAAATGCGTCTGTTGATTGATAAGTTAGCCTTAAACAATCCAACGGTACCTAGCAATATTTTACATGCTTTGAGTGCGGTTCAACCGAGTCAACTTATGGATAAAGACTTGTGGGATTTTGCAGGGTTGGATGACTTGCAAGAGCCGATGAGTAATGAGACCGAATTATAAGCCGTATCTCAGGCGTAAGAAGGGGCCATAAAACGCAAGGTCTTGATATTGGTTGCTGGCGCCATCGTGGGTATTACTCACATTAAACAGCTGTTTAAATAGCATACCAGCATCGATGCCAATATAGTGCTTATTAAAAGTATTTGCATATCCTAAAGCAATTGTCATATCTAAACCAGGGACTAATATATTGTGGCTAGGGGAGGTGCGTACGGATAGGTTATCTGCCTGGATGCTTGATGTTTTGATGGCACCATAAGCTAAACTTAAATCGGCTTGGTTGCTGAAAGTGAAATGGTTAAATATTTTACGTTGTAAGGTGAAACCTATCGAGGGGCCAAAACCGCTAAAATCACTAATGCCATGTTGTAAATAGCCAGGTTTTTTTCCGGTTATCGGTGTCCCATTTAATTCAGTTGTGCTGCGTAAGACCTTGTAATTAAAGCCCGCATGAATATTGACTAACATTGTTTTGGTAAATTGAATGTTGTAACCATGAGTGAAGCTAAAAGTCGCTAAGCTATTTGAACCTTTATAAGAGTAGGGGGCGTTAAAGTCATTGGTGGTTAAGCTTTGAGTATCCCAATTCGTTACGTAGTTGGAATAACCAATGTGTGTGGTGCGATTGTCATTCATATAAAGGATGCTGACTTTTAAATTCGCTTTGCTATGGCTCTGCACAACCGGGTTGGTAATGATCGGACCATCACTATGATTCTCACCATAATCGCTATCGCCAGCAGCGGAGAGCCAAGGGGTGGTTATGGAAAGTATCAACAATGGTTTTTGAGCATTTGCGGCTAAAAGTGGGCCGATGCAGATTAACCCGCTGAATATTATGAGTAATTTTTTTATCATGTAAAGCTCCTTTAGGTGTTGATTCTACAAGCCGTTAAAAAATATTGTAAAAATTTCTCTATTTTCTTGCAAAAGACTGGGGCTCGGCTATATTTGTACTTGTATGATTAATTTAGTGTCCACCGCGGGCCAATAGTAATTCTAAGGAATTCAGCAGTCAGCGTGGTGAGCAAGCTCAGGTGTTTATGAGGCATAACTGAGAAGCCTAAAGCGTTACTAAGAGGTCCACCTACACACGGTGGTCCGGGATTGTGACACTAGACATACTCTTTTAGGAACCGACGATTTGTCGGTTTTTTATTGTCTGCGTATAATGTCGGTATGACAGACCAAGACTATATGAAAATAGCCCTCGATTTAGCGCAAATGGCGGCACAAGTAAATGAAGTACCAGTGGGGGCTGTTATTGTCTTTGATGGTGCAATTATTGCTAAAGCCTTTAATCAACCGATTAGTTTGAACGATCCTTGTGCTCATGCTGAGATATTAGCTCTGCGTCAGGCAGCTAAGGCATTAAGTAATTATCGGTTATTAGACACAACCCTTTATGTCACGCTTGAGCCTTGTGCTATGTGTGCCGCAGCGATGGTGCATGCGCGGATTAAACGTTTAGTTTATGCTACGGATGACCCAAAAACGGGTGTGATTAACAGCCAGCTTCAGTTATTAGATAGTTCAATTATGAATCATAAAATTGAAGTAAGCTCTGGTCTGTTAGCTGATGAAGCAAAACAGGTGCTGCAAGATTTTTTTAAAGCGCGCCGAAAAAGGTAAGAAGCTGTTTGCAGACTATCTCACGTAAGTATTCGATAATTTTTTCATTTCGATAATAAAGTGAAATTATTTCATGCGATGATTTTGTATCAGATTGTATCTCTAGCTCACAACTACTATAGCAGGGTAAAGATACATCTTGCCAAAAATCTAGAAAGCCCGATAAATTAATTGTTACCGCACCTTGCTCAGAGAATAAAAGTTTCGCTTGTTGACTAGAAAAACTATGACGAAAAATTTCGGCTAAAGGAGATGGAGTTAGTTTTACTTTAAATTTATTTATGAAAAGATGTTCTAATAATACTTGCCAAGCTTGTTTATTATTTCGACTAATAAAAAAGGGTGCCGTAATTATCTCACTTGCTGTCATTGCAAGTTTCAGTTTCTCCTGGGATTCAGAAAATAATTTGTATTCAAGATACGGGTAAACCCAACGATAACCTGTAGTAGCTAATTCACCAACAGCAGTATCTAATAGGTTTGCAATTTCACCTTCATTAGCACCGAGCAATAACCATTTACTTTTTGCTTTGGGTAATGCTAAATGTTCTAGCATGGGCAAAACATAATCGGTAAACATGGGTATGCATTCGGATGGTGGTCCCGGAAGCATAAATATATTTTTGGTTTGATGCGTATAGAAACAACCAGCGGCGGTACCATTAGGATTAGGTAATATCGTCGCTCCCTCTGGAAAAAGAGCTTGTTGCTTGTTATTACCTGCCGCCATACTAATCTTGGATAAACGTTGTTGTAAATTTTTCCAGCAAGCTTCATCTATAAGAAGTGGTTGTTCGATAGCTTTGCTTAAGGCAAAGCGCGTTCTATCATCAGATGTTGGGCCGAGCCCACCTATTAATATGATGATATCAACCTCATGTAATAAAAAATTAAGGGCACTAACAATATGAGCTTCCTGATCATCGGTAATTAAATGGTAAGGTATGGCAAACCCAGTCTCATGCAGGATTTTTGCACAATATTGGCCATTAGTATTTAAAATGTCACCGCAAGTAATTTCATCACCTGTCGCAATAAAGCCGACTTTGACTTGATCTGGGATTGTGTTATCTGTCATTATTACACCTGGTCATTATTATAGAACACAAGAATTATGTCACAAAAAAAGCCTGGCTTACACATTAGCGTTAAAATATTAATCGCCATGTTTTCTGGTATTGCACTTGGGTTGATTTTAAATGTTATGCCGCATAGTGATTTTGTTTCAACTTATATCACCAACGGTGTATTGGATGTGCTGAGCCGGATTTTTATCACTCTTTTAAAAATGTTGGTCGTGCCGATTGTTTTTATCTCTTTAATTTGCGGGATTTGTAGTTTAGGAAATATTAAAAAACTCGGGCGCATGGGTTTAAAAACGGTATTGCTATACTTACTCACCACAGCTATAGCGATTGCATTAGGTATTCTTTTCGCTAGTCTTTTTCAAATCGGCAAGAATCATGTAGTACCTATTTCCACTAATTTTAATCTGGCTGCTATTCCAAGCCTGAAAGATACTCTTGTCGATATGTTTCCTTCTAACCCCATTGCGGCACTTGCTGAAGGTAAAATGCTGCAAATCATTTTCTTTTCTGTATTACTGGGAATAGCCATTATTATGGCGGGTAAAAAGGGGGTTCAGGTTAAAGGCTGGTTTGAAAGTATGAATGAAGTTGTGATGAAATTAGTCGACATTGTTATGATTATTATGCCCTATGGTGTTTTCACGTTAATTGCAAAACAGTTCTCTAATGCGGGTTTTAATTTAATTGTTAGTTTAGCCGCTTACTTTGCAACAGTTTTATTTGTTTTAGTTTTTCATTGTGTGATCACTTACAGTGCTTTTTTAAAATTTTCAGCACGCTTAAGTCCGGTTAAATTTTTCAGAAAGATGTTTCCAGCTATGTTATTTGGTTTTAGCACCTTCAGTTCAGCAGCCTCTATTCCAGTTACATTAAAGGTAGTGGAAAAAGATATGGGAGTTAGTAATTCAGTTGCCTCATTTGTTGTTCCTTTAGGGGCTACCATTAATATGGATGGCACGGCCATTATGCAAGGTGTCGCGACTATTTTTATCGCTCATGTTTATGGCATTCAGCTAGGCTTAGTTAAATTCTTAACCATTATTCTAATGGCTACTTTTGCCTCAATAGGCACAGCGGCTATACCTTACCTTCTGTTGGGTTGATCACACTGACTATGGTTTTACAACAAGTTGGCTTACCGATTGAAGGTATCGCCATGATTATTGGCGTAGATCGTTTACTTGATATGGTTCGTACCAGTGTCAATATTTGTGGTGACAGTATGGTTTCTTGTTTAGTTGGCAAAAGTGAGCAAGAGATCGATCTTAATATTTATAATGCAAAAGCCGAATAAAACTCGTGCCAAAAAAAGGATTATGTTAAAATCTTGCTTTAATAGAGTTAGGTATTTAACGCATGTTACAGTTTCTTGGGCAATCTGCCATTTCTTCGTTTCGACGCAATAAACTCCTTACACTCATACAACAACATATCCCCAATATTAGCGACATCACCGCTAGGTACTGTTACTTTGTTGATGGCAAAGCAATATCGGCAAGTGATCTACAAAAACTTTTGCAATTATTGCCTGGCGCTGAAGATAAACCTTTAGAAAATTACACTTGTGTGGTGGTGCCACGTTTAGGCACAATTTCACCTTGGTCGAGTAAAGCAAGTGACATTGTGCATAATTGTGGTTTAGAGAGTGTCAATCGAGTCGAAAGGGGCCTTGTTTATCATGTTGACCGTTTGTTAACGTGTGATGAGCAATCGATTATGGTTACATTATTGCACGATCGGATGACCGAATCGGTATTAAGGGATATTAGCCAAGCAGAACAATTATTCACTGAAATCAAACCTCAAGAGCTGTCTGAAATCGATATTATTGGTCAAGGTAAAGCGGCTTTGCAAGCAGCTAATAAATCTATTGGGTTGGCGCTTAGCGATGATGAAATCGACTATTTAGTCGAACGATTTAATGAATTAAAACGTAATCCTAATGATATTGAGTTAATGATGTTTGCTCAAGCTAACTCTGAGCATTGTCGGCATAAAATTTTTAATGCAGATTGGGTGATTGATGGTGAGACAAAATCAAAATCACTCTTCAAGATGATCAAGAATACTTATGAAAATTATCCGGATAACGTTTTGTCGGCTTATCATGATAATGCGGCTGTGATAAGAGGCTGGCAGGTAGACCGGTTTTATCCAACGTATAATAATCGTGAATATCAATTTCAGTCTCAGCAAAATGATATTATGATTAAAGTCGAAACCCATAACCATCCAACCGCGATTGCACCATATCCAGGTGCAGCCACCGGCTCTGGCGGTGAAATCCGTGATGAAGGTGCCACAGGTCGTGGTGGTAAACCCAAAGCAGGTTTATGTGGTTTTTCTGTCTCTAACTTACAAATTCCCGGTTGGCAGCAACCCTGGGAGCAAGCGTATGGCAAGCCGGAAAGAATTGTATCAGCACTTGATATTATGCTGGAAGGTCCTATCGGTGCGGCCGCCTTTAATAATGAATTTGGTCGACCGAATATTTGTGGTTATTTTCGTACTTACGAGCAAAATGTGGCCGGTAGTGTGCGTGGATATCACAAGCCCATCATGCTTGCTGGTGGCTATGGCAATATTAATAGCGATCAGGTCGATAAACAAAAGATCCCCGCTGGAAGTAAAATTATTGTTTTAGGTGGACCTGCAATGCTAATTGGTATGGGGGGAGGCGCTGCTTCTTCTATGGCTTCAGGTTCAAGTAGCGTGGATTTAGATTTTGCCTCGGTACAGCGTGACAATCCAGAAATGGAGCGCCGTTGCCAGGAAGTGATCGACCGCTGTTGGGCGATGGATGCAGAGAATCCGATTATTTCGATTCATGATGTTGGGGCAGGTGGGTTATCGAATGCTTTACCAGAATTAATTCATGATGCTGACAGAGGTGCTAATTTCGAATTACGTAAAGTGAATAATGCCGAGCCAGGTATGTCGCCGATGGAGATTTGGTGTAATGAAGCGCAAGAACGTTATGTATTAGCCGTAGCCCCAGAATCAGTTTGTTTATTTAGTAATATTGCTGAACGTGAACGCTGTCCATTTGCAATTGTCGGAGAGGCTACTGAGGATGAACATTTAACGTTATCAGATGAAGTATTTAAGAATAACCCAATCGATTTACCTATGGATGTTCTTTTTGGTAAAGCACCTAAAATGCAGCGCGATGTGAAAACACAAGTGATAGAGACTGATAGAATCATTACCAAAGATCTTGTATTCTCTGAAGCGATTACACGAGTATTACAATTACCTGCCGTCGCCGATAAAAAGTTTTTAATCACGATTGGTGATCGTTCTGTTGGGGGATTAATTAATCGAGATCAATTTGTTGGTCCTTGGCAAGTAGCGGTTAGTGATGTGGCTGTTACTGCATCCGGTTTTGATACCTACCATGGCGAAGCTATGGCCATGGGAGAGCGAACACCACTCGCTATAGTGAATGCAGCAGCAGCAGCAAGAATGGCCGTTGCTGAAACAATTACTAATATGGCGGCAGCGCAGATTGAGAATTTAAGTGATATTAAACTCTCAGCTAACTGGATGGCATCAGCAGGTACAGAAGGTGAAGATGCGAGGTTATATGAAGCTGTATATGCGGTAGGTGAGGAATTATGCCCAGCATTAAACTTAACCATTCCAGTGGGTAAAGACTCAATGTCAATGCGCACAAATTGGCAAGAAGAAGATGAAGATAAAAATGTTATTTCACCCTTGTCACTTATTGTGACAGGCTTTGCACCGGTGCTTGATATTCGAAAAACACTAACGCCACAATTACATACTGATCAAGGTGAAACCTCTTTGGTGCTAATTGATTTAGGGCAGGGTAAAAACCGTTTGGGTTTTTCAGTTTTAGCACAAGTATATAACTTAACCGGTGTTAAAGTTGCCGATTTAGATAGTCCTACATTATTAGGTGATTTTTTCGCTGCGATACAAGAATTAAATGCTAAAGATTTAATCTTGGCTTATCATGATCGCTCGGATGGTGGTTTAGTAACAACCATCTCTGAGATGATGTTTGCTGGACATGCTGGCATTGATCTTGATATTAGTGCGCTAGGGGCCGATGATTTAGCCGTCTTGTTCTCTGAAGAATTAGGTGCTGTTATTCAGGTTCGAAACGAAGATTTAGGGAAAGTTAGCAAAGTCCTAAATAAGTTAACGTCACATGTTATTGGCTCATTAAATCAAAATGATCATTTACAAATTACATGTCATGATAAAATTCTCTTTAATGAATCACGCATAGCTCTACATAAAATTTGGTCGGAAACTAGTTATCGTATGCAAGCCTTACGAGATAACAGTGAGTGTGCCAAACAAGAATTTGAAAACTTATCGACAGTTGATGCGGGCTTAACGTTAAAAACAGCAGCATTACGTAAAGCGAAAGTTAAAACGGTACGTCCTAAAGTTGCGATTTTACGTGAACAAGGTGTTAACGGCCAAATAGAAATGGCAGCTGCTTTTACAAGAGCGGGTTTTACGGCCATTGATGTTCATATGCAAGATTTACTAACCGGTGAAGTCAGCTTACAAGATTTTCAGGCATTAGCCGCTTGTGGCGGATTTTCGTATGGTGATGTTTTGGGAGCTGGAAGTGGCTGGGCTAAATCCATTTTATACCATGAAAAAGTTCGCGATGAATTTGAACAGTTTTTTAATCGTCCGGATACTATTACTCTGGGTGTTTGTAATGGTTGTCAAATGTTGTCACAACTGAAAGAGCTTATTCCTGGTGCTGACCATTGGCCAACTTTTGTTCGTAATACTTCAGAGCAATTTGAAGGACGATTTGTCATGGTTGAGGTTGAGCCGTCACCTTCTGTTTTTCTAAAAAATATGGAAGGTTGGCAGTTGCCTATAGTTGTATCGCACGGTGAAGGCCATGCAAAATTTGGTGAGCAAGATCAAAATGAAGCGCTTGTTACTCTACGCTATATTGATCACGCAGGTAAAACAACAGAGCGATATCCTTATAATCCTAATGGCAGCCTGCAAGGGATTACTGGTTTAACGAGTCGAGATGGTAGAGTAACTATCATGATGCCGCATCCTGAAAGGGTTTTTCGCCAAGTACAATGTTCTTGGCACCCTAAAGAAGAACAGGATGATAGTTATTGGATGCAGATGTTTTATAATGCAGCAGACTACTTTGCTTGACCTTCTAATTGTAATAAATATTGTTTTACATTAATTCGCTTACCAGTGGTTTTGCCTGCAAATCCACCAATGCCAACGGCACTAACCACGCGATGACAAGGAATGATTAATGGAATAGGATTCGCGCGACAAGCATTACCAACCGCTTGTGCTGAGCTTTTTAGCTGCTTAGCAATTTGCCCATAAGTCTTAGTCTGGCCATAAGGAATGTCTAGTAATGCTTGCCAAACACACTTTTGGAAGGGTGTACCTAAATACTTAAGTGGTAGTGAAAATTGCTTTTTTTGACCAAGAAAATAAGCCTTTAGTTGTGTTTTAATCTCTAATTCTTGTAGTTTTGGTAAAGGACTATTTTTACGCTTAGCAAAAAGCTCAATTTTAGTGATGCAATCATCGGCTAGGGTTATGCCAAGAATACCAATGGGGGAATGTATGATAAAATCACCTGAAGTCATTGTCATTTCCAAAGAGAGTAGCTGTCTATTATGCGATTAAAAGTTCTGACATTCAATATCCATAAAGGTTTAAATTTAACCTCGAGTAAATTAGTGCTTGATAAAATTAAAATTTTATTAGAAAAAGTTGATGCTGACATTGTCTTTTTACAAGAAGTGCAGGGCGAACATCAACAGCGAGAAAAAAATTTTTCCGCTTGGCCCAAAATACCTCACACGAATTATTTAGCACAAGATAATTGGCTATATCACTTTTATGGCAAAAATCACTGCCATGATCATGGGCATCCCGGAAATGCTATTTTAAGCAAGTTTGAACTGCTTGCCTGTAGCAATACCAACATCAGTGCGACAAAAATTTCTAACCGTGGCTTGCTCTATTCTAAAATAATTATACCTGGCTTTATAAAGCCCGTTCATTTGATTTGTACGCATTTTGGTTTATTGAAAAAAGAACGACAAGAACAATTTTCCATGTTAAATGATTTTATTTCAGAAAATATAGCCGAAAATGAATCAGTGATTCTTGCCGGAGATTTCAATGATTGGCGCTCTCGCTCACAAACATTATTAAGTCACGAACTGGGCTTGTCCGAAGTATTTAATATACAAAAGGGCAGCTATGCTAAGAGCTTTCCGGCTAAATTTCCATTGCTTAAAGTTGATCGTATATATAATCGTGGTTTGCGAACTGAGCTTTGTGAGGTCATAAAGGTAAAAGGTCTTTCGGATCATTTGCCCCTTTACGCAGAGTTTTCTTTGGAATCTTAAAGCTTTTACTTGCTTTATAAAGAGTAATTCAAATTATATAAAGCTAATATTTGAAAATTGAAATAATCATCTTATCTGTTCGGTAGTTATTACGGTACTTAATTTATTCAACTCCCGTATTATCTGCTCCACCTTAACTAACTTAGATAGCAATAATGACAACGGAAAAATTTATCGAACAATTATATTCAACTGTAAAAGCAGGCTTTATTAATTCACTCTTTTCATTGATGAACTTGCCATTAAAGTGTCCTGATTATAGCTGTTTATCCAAATGATTATCATCACTGAAAAATAGTCAGCGTAATTGTAATTTGCAGGAAATTAAAACGTTTGGTCGAATGAGTTGGCAGAAAGTGAGGGAGTATGGCAAACGAAATCTTTCTGAGTAGAGTGCGAATCTATTACCTATAACAGACATAACCAGTTAAACATGCACTTAAATATGTTGTGTTTAATCTTCCCCCATAAAAGTGGACACCAATTTGTTAAACTATGAAAAACAGAGAGGTGACATATGTCAAAAAACGCAAGAAAATATACGGCAGAATATAAAGCTGAAGCACTGAAGCTAGCGCTAAGCTCAAGCTCGGTTTGAGGAGCAGCAAAAGATTTAGGGATGCCAGCAGCAACACTGCATACCTGGG
>JAWUYR010000058.1:0-14471 GCA_034110705.1 Gammaproteobacteria bacterium
TATAAAGCGCCGTAAAAAAGGCACCTATCACTAATGCCACATAAGCATAGCCAGAACCTGCAATCGTAGAATGATGCACTGCTTCAATAATTGCATCTTTTGAATAAAAGCCCGCAAAAGGTGGAATGGCCGCCAAAGCCAAAGCACCAATTAAGAAACAGACATAAGTTATCGGGAGTTTTTTAGCTAAACCACCCATCTTCCGCATATCTTGTTCATGATGCATCGCTAGAATAACGGAACCTGCTGCCAAGAATAATAAAGCTTTAAACGCGGCGTGTGTCGCCAAGTGAAAAACACCGGCCGCAAAAGCCGAGGCACCTAATGCCGCAATCATATAACCCAATTGTGACAAGGTTGAGTAGGCAATCACGCGTTTAATATCATTTTGCACAATACCCAGAATACCGGTAAACAGTGCCGTAGTCGCGCCTATTATGAGGATAAAAGTTAATGCAGTAGTCGACAACTCGAATAAAGGCGAAAGACGCGCCGCCATAAAAACACCTGCCGTCACCATAGTTGCCGCATGAATTAAAGCAGAAATAGGTGTTGGGCCTTCCATCGATTCTGGTAACCAAATATGTAAAGGCATTTGGGCTGATTTACCCATGGCACCAACAAATAATAAAATACAAATCACTGTCACAATCGACCATGGCGTGTTGCCAAAAATAGTAATCGTGACCGAATTAGCCGCCACTTGTGGGGCCATCGTAAATACTTGTTGATAGTCTAAGGACCCAAAGAAGGTTAATACCCCCGCAATCCCTAAAATAAAACCAAAATCACCGCCCCGATTAACCAAGAATGCTTTTAAGCTACCCACGTTAGCGGATTCTTTGTTAAACCAAAAGCCAATTAATAAGTAAGAAACTAAACCAACACCTTCCCAACCAAAAAACAATTGTAAAAAGTTATTCGCTGAGACTAACATCAACATCATGAAGGTAAATAAAGAAATGTAAGCAAAGAAACGCTGATAACTCGCATCGTCACGCATGTAACCAACACTATAGACGTGTACTAATAGTGAGACGAACGTCACAATGAGAAACATCGTAGCCGTTAAGTTATCAACCAAGAATCCGACATTAAACTGCATACTGCCACTAACCATCCAAGTGTAAGCATTAAAATTAATCGCTGGCTGACCATGTACCACTACGGCAACAAAGATGATCACCGCTAACACAAATGAAATAGCTACGCCTACAATTGTTACCCAATGCGCTGCTGCTCGGCCAATTTTCTTACCAAACACACCGGCGATAATCGCACCGAGAAGTGGACATAAAACTGTTGCTAAAATGATTGCCTGCATCGTTCTACTCTACCCTTTCAAACTATCGAGTTCATCGACATTAATGGTTTTCTTATTCCGGAAAATAATAATCAAAATTGCCAGCCCAATTGCCGTTTCTGCTGCTGCCACGGCTAAGATAAAAAATACAAAAATTTGCCCAGCAAGATCATTTAAAAAATGTGAAAACAAAATAAAGTTAGTATTCACGGCCAACAACATTAATTCAACACACATTAATAACACAATTAAATTATGTCGATTTAAGACCATACCGATTAGGCTGATACTAAAGACTATCGCGCTGACAATTAAACCATCTGTAATTGTTATCATTTCATTTTCACCATTCTAATTCTATCTTTAGCAGACACTCGTACCTGCTGACTAATTTTCTGTCGTTTAGAGGTACCCGGCCAACCACGGAAAGCTAAACTAATCGCTGCAATAATTGACACCAATAAAATTACCGCGGCTAATTCAAAAGCGTATACATAATGCGTATACAGCACATTACCAATAGCCGTCACATTACTGTAATCGGCAGGATGCCCTGTTGGCGCTGGATTACTTGCCAAAGCAAAATGACTTGGCATCGCAGCATAAACGGTTAACCCGATTAAAATGGCTAAAATGACCACTGCAAATGGCCAAAACTTCTTAAAACCATCGCGCCCTGGCAACTTGTCTAAGTTTAACATCATCACGACAAATAAGAACAAGGTCATGACCGCACCAACGTAGACTAAAATCAAAATCAAGCCTAAGAATTCAGCTTGCATCATAATCCAAATTCCTGCACTCATCACAAAAGCGAAGACTAAAAACAATGCTCCGCGAACTGGATTTCGCGAGCAAACTGTTGCCAAAGCTGACAAGATAAGTAGCCCTGAAAAAATATAAAATATTACGAGTTGTATTGTCATGTTTTTCTCTTAAATCCCATCCTAACCTTCCCACTTAAAGAAGGAAGAAACTATAAAATTTGTATTACGATCTAAATCAACGATATTCAGCATCTACGGCTTTTTTCTCAGCGATCCGACTTTCATATTTATCGCCGATTGCTAATAAATCCTCTTTACGCATGATATTCTGACCACGCTCTTCAAAATGATAATGCTTAAGGTCCGTCTCAACAATCGAGTCAACAGGGCAAGCTTCTTCACAAAACCCACAGTAAATACATTTAAACAAATCAATTTCATATTTAGTCGTACGGCGCGTACCATCCTCACGCTCATGTGTATCGATAGTAATCGCTGCTGCCGGGCAAACAGCCTCACACAACTTACAACCAATACAACGCTCTTCTCCATTAGGATAACGACGCAACGCATGCAACCCACGAAAACGTGGTGAGGTTGGCGTCTCTTCTTCCGGATACTGAATGGTAATACTTGGCTTAAATAAATACTTAAGCGTCACACTCATCCCTTGAAATAAATCCCAAAGTGTAAATGTCTTAACCCAAAATAAAATTTTCTTCATCATAATCTTAATAAAATCCTAATACCATGGTCGAATATGGAATCCAATAGCCAATCCAATAACAACTAACCAAACAATCGTAATCGGGATCAATACTTTCCAGCCCAACCGCATAATCTGATCATACCGGTATCGAGGAAAAGTCGCTCGAAACCATATGAAACAAAACAAAATCATAAACACTTTCAGAATAAACCAAACTAACCCAGGCACCCAAGCAAACCAAGTCTCCACCCCTGGGATACCTTGAAACGGTGATAACCATCCGCCCAAAAACATAATCGTGGCCAAAGCCGCAATTAAAAACATATTCGCATATTCGGCTAAAAAGAATAAAGCAAATGCCATGCTTGAATACTCAACATGAAAACCAGCCACAATTTCCGATTCACCTTCAGCCATATCAAACGGCAACCGATTAGTTTCTGCCACCCCAGAAATAAAATATACCGCAAACAAAGGAAGTAACGGCAACCAGTACCAATGTAATACATTACCCGCTTGTGCGTGCACGATGCCACTTAAATTCATGGTGCCAGCCGTCATTAACACACCAACTAAAGCAAAGCCCATCGCAATTTCATATGAAATTACTTGTGCACAGGCGCGTAAAGCACCGTAAAAAGCATACTTGGAATTAGAAGCCCAACCGGCAATCAAAATACCGTACACATCTAAAGAGACAATCGCTAAAATAAATAACACACCAGCATTAATATTGGCCAACACGAGTTTCGAACTAAAAGGAATAACCGCCCAGGCTGATAAAGAAAGTGCTAAAACTAAAACGGGCGCCATAACAAATAACCATGGACTCGCTTTAGTCGGCTTAATTAATTCTTTACCAAATAATTTCACGGCATCGGCTATCGGCTGTAATAAACCTAGCAGTCCCACTCTATTAGGTCCAACACGTACGTGCATCCAAGCTAATACTTTACGCTCAGCATACGTTAAATAAGCCACACCTAACATTAAAGGTATAACAATCGTTAAAATCTTAATGATGATCCACAATAGATGTAAAAGATTAGTTCCAAACATTAGTTAGCTCTCCGAATCGATATATTGCCAAACGCTGCGCCTAATTGCTGGCTAATTTGAGTTGCAGCATAAATTTGTACACAATCATCGGCCAATTTATCATCAATAATCACCGGTAGATCAATTGTAAATTCACCTTGTTGCACTTGCATCACGATGTCGGTCGTCACTTTTAAATTACTGGCTAGTTTGCTATTCAGGTAGATGGCTTTCATACTTTCAGTTGTTGTTGCTTGCAGAGGTTCACTGCGGCGCACAACACTATCAGTACGATAAATTGGCCAAAAAGAAATACGTTTTAATTCTGTAACATCTTTAATCTCAGTAGGATAATAAGTCGCTTCAACATCTGTTTTCATAACGTCAACTGCTTGCTTAACTTCTTTACTAACATCTTCAACTTTAACATAATCAAAATTAGCTAAGTCTAAAAAGTTACCTAACACGCGCAACACTTTCCAACCAGGACGTGCTTGTTCTAAAGGGGGATTAGTCGCACTAAAAGATTGCCAAGTGCCGTTACAATTAACAAACGAACCACCTGTTTCACTAAATGGTACAATCGGTAAAATAATATCAGCATACTCACGCATAGTGTTCGTGGCAAAGGCAGAACAACACACAACAAATTCAGCCTGTTGCAAATGGTGTAAAGCTTGTGCCGGATTGGCACAATCAAACTCAAGCTCTACCCCAAAAAGAAGATAAGCTTTTAATTGTTCACTTAACATCTGAGCTGCATTCTTACCTGTGGCTAACACTTTTCCGTTAGCTAAGTTGCGATGTGGCACAGCACCTGCTAACCAAGCACCAGCACCATTAGCACCTTGTGTTAATTCACCAAAACTAGCACCTGAAAAATCGGCAATAAGTTTCGCGAAAAATCGAATATCAGCAGCTTGCTCCGCATTACGCGCAATCGCACCGATAATAACAGATTTCTTTTCACCACTACTTAATACAGTTGCAATGCTTTTAGCCACCGGAGTTACTTTGCTATCATTTAATAAATTGGTTACTTCAACACTAAGCTCTTTGCCTTCACTTAACACTTTAGCAATCGAAGCCAAAGCGCTGACCATCGTCGCCGGACTTGTAATAATGTCATGCTCCGTCGTAAAGTGATTGTCAAAATCATATGGATTCACGGTCATGATAGTGGCATCGGAACGATTTGCTTTTAATAGGCGTGCAGCCGCTAATGGCTGCTCACGTTGAATATCAGAACCAATTAACAATGCAGCATCTAGCGTTTCTAAATCACTGATCGCCACACCTAAATTAGGATAGACCGGCAAACTTTCTTGGTCACGAAAATCCATCAACTGTAAACGATGATCGATATTGTTTGACCCCATTTCACGCATGATTTTTTGCAACAAGAACTGCTCTTCAACAGTAGCGCTAGGCGAGACTAATGCCCCCATGCTTTCCACACCATATGCATTTTTAATATTCTCAAAACTACTGGCAACAATTTCAAATGCAGTTGTCCAATCAACCTCTTGCCATTTTCCATCTTTTTTCAACAAAGGTTTTGTGACGCGTTGCTCACTATTCACACCTTCATAACTAAAACGATCTCTGTCAGACAACCAAGCTTCATTAATCGACTCATTATCTTTTGGCACAACACGCTTCACTTTATTGTGAAGACTATGCACATTAATATTAGAGCCCAAACAATCA
The DNA here is from genome assembly GCA_034110705.1 of Gammaproteobacteria bacterium. GTDB lineage: Bacteria > Pseudomonadota > Gammaproteobacteria > JABDGN01 > JABDGN01 > JAWUVP01. Next base: position 5,528 of record JAWUYR010000058.1, read on the forward strand.
TGCGCAGCAATCGCCGAATGTTGCTTTAATTCCCAAGCACGAGCAGAAAAGCGAAATGGTTTTGATGTTAAAGCACCGACTGGGCACAAATCAATAATATTACCTGAGATTTCTGACGATACGGCTCTTTCAACAAACGTACTAATTTCCGCATGTTCCCCACGCCCCATGGTTCCCAGTTCTTGGTTACCGGCAATTTCTTCCGTAAAACGTACACACCGAGTGCAATTAATACAACGCGTCATCTCAGTGCTAATCAACGGTCCTATATCTTTATCTTTAACAACATTTTTACTTAATTCATAACGTGAAATATCACGGCCATAACCGACAGCCAAATCTTGTAACTCACATTGACCACCTTGATCGCAAATTGGACAGTCTAGTGGATGATTAATTAATAAAAATTCCATCACGGCTTTTTGCGCTTTACGAGCTAAAGCAGAACGAGTTTGAATTTTCATGCCTTCACTAATTGGTGTCGCACAAGCGGGCATTGGTTTACGACCACCTTCAAGCTCGACTAAGCACATCCGACAATTAGCAGCGATAGACAATTTCTTGTGGTAACAGAAACGCGGAATGTACACATCGTGATTATCGGCCGCTTCAATGATCATTGAACCTTGCTCAGCAAGGATCTTTTTGCCATCGATTTCTATGTTTACTGTGTTTTCACTCATCATCTTACCTTGTTGTCTTCTTACATCATTCTCATGACGCCTAACTTATGCTGCTCGCAATTTGCCGTGCTTAACACAATACTCAAATTCATCGCGATAATGGCGCAAGAAACCTTGTACCGGCCAAGCCGCACCTGGGCCAAAAGCGCATATGGTATTATTTTCAATATTATCGGCAACATCTTGTAACTTATCGATGTCGGCCATTGTGCCCTTACCTAATTCTATTTTACTCAACAAGCGATACATCCAACCCGTGCCTTCACGGCAAGGTGTGCACTGCCCACAAGATTCTTCCATATAAAAATAAGCTAAACGTCGTGCTACTGTCACCATGCTGGTATGTTCATCCATCACAATCACCGCACCAGAACCTAATGCAGAACCCGCTTTACTTAAACTATCAAAATCCATGTCCGTTTTCATGATCACTTCCGCCGGTAACACTGGCATAGAACTTCCACCAGGAATAACGGCTTTGAGTTTTGCATCATTCAACATTCCACCAGCAAGCTCTAATAACTCTGTAAATGGAATGCCAAGTGGCACTTCGTAGTTCCCGGGTTTATTCACATGTCCCGTTACACTAAATACTTTAGTGCCGCCATTATTTGGTTTTCCTAAATTCAAAAACCACTCTGCTCCATTTTGTAAAATGACAGGAACAGAAGCAAACGTTTCTACATTATTAATAGTTGTTGGTTGGCCATACACACCAAAGTTGGCTGGGAAAGGGGGTTTAAAACGTGGTCGCCCTTGCTTACCTTCTAATGATTGCATCAATGCCGTTTCTTCACCACAGACATAGGCACCCGCACCTAATGTGCCGTGCAATTGAAAATCAAAACCTGAACCTAATAAATCTTCACCCAAGTAGCCAGCATCACGCGCTTCTTGCAAAGCATTATCAAAATGTTCAAATGGCTCGCCACCGAACTCGCCTCGCATATAATGGTAACCAATAGTCGCTCCCATCACGTAACCACCAATGGCCATGCCTTCAATAATTTGATGTGGATTGAAACGAATAATATCCCGGTCTTTACAAGTTCCAGGCTCACTTTCATCACCATTACACAGCACATACTTTTGTCCTGGTGTATTACGATTAATAAAACTCCATTTCAAACCAGCTGGAAAACCAGCACCACCACGACCACGTAAAGCCGATATTTTCAAAGCTTCAATCAATTCCTCTGGCGGAGTTTTCTCTTTGAGAATTTTCTCCCACATAGAATACCCACCAACTTTACGATAGTTCTCTAAAGTCCAAGGCTCATCAAATTCCAATGTGCGATAACAAACTTGATTTAATTGCATTTATTTTCCTACTAAAATTCAAAGGCTTTAAGAATCCGCTACGCGTATTACTATTCAAAACCCTCAACCTAACCTTCCCATTTTTAAAATGGAAGGAACTATAAAAACCCATAAATGGCAGTACCATTTACACCTTAAATACTAATCATCATAAGAAGCCAAAACAGAATCAATTTTCTCTTCAGTTAAGTTTACATGATAATCTAAATCAACTTGCATCATTGGCGCGCCAGCACAAGCAGCCAAACATTCAGCCTCTTTCAAAAAAAATTTTCCATCAGGCGTGCTTTCACCAAACTTAACACCAAGTTTACTTTTTAAATGCTCAACAACCTTGTCACTCCCGCGCAACATACAAGAGATATTCGTACAAACCCGAATTTTATGTTTGCCGACTTTTTTCAAATCATACATATCATAAAAAGTAGCAACTTCATAAACCCAAACTCGAGTCACACCTAAATATTCAGCAACAGCATCCATTAATTCAGGCGTTAAATAACCTTCATTTTGATCTTGCACAGCAGTTAACGATTGCAAAATAGCAGAACGTTTTTTACCTTCTGGGAATTTAGCAACCCAGTGCTCAATTACCGCGATAGTTTCTTTAGTTAATAAATCAGTAGTAACAGTCATTAGCGATCAATCTCTCCAAATACGACATCTTGGCTCGATAAAATCGACACCAAATCAGCAATCATATGGCCATTAGCCATTTCATTTAATGATGATAAATGTGCAAAACCAGCCGCACGAATTTTAACCCGATATGGTTTATTCGCGCCATCAGAAATCAAATACACCCCGAGCTCACCTTTTGGATGCTCGACTGCTGCATAAGCTTCGCCTTCTGAGACACAAAAACCTTCGGTAAATAATTTAAAGTGATGAATTAACGCTTCCATATCTTCTTTCATATCAACACGTTTTGGTGGCGCAACTTTATAATTCTCTGCAATCACTTCACCTGGGTTTTTTCGTAACCATTCAATACATTGACGAATAATCTTATTCGACTCACGCATCTCAATCACGCGCACTAAATAACGGTCATAACAGTCACCGCGTGTGCCAACCGGAATATCAAAATCTAGTTTGTCATAAACTTCATAAGGTTGCTTTTTGCGTAAATCCCATTCAACACCTGAGGCACGTAACATCGGACCACTTAAGCCATTTTGCAAAGCACGTTCTGGCGTAATAATGCCAATATCAACGGTACGTTGTTGCCAAATTCGGTTACCCGTTAGTAGCGTTTCATATTCATCAATATACTTTGGAAAACGTTTAGTAAAGTCCCATAAATAATCTAACAACGAGCCTTCACGAGCCTCATTCATTTCATCTACTTGTTTCGCATTGTGCCATTTTGACGGCTTATATTTTGGCATGCTATCTGGCAGATCACGATACACACCACCGGGACGATAATACGTCGCATGCATGCGTGAACCAGAGACCGCTTCATAAGCATCAATTAAGGTTTCACGTTCACGGAACATATAAAGAAATGCCGCCATTCCGCCATTGTCTAAGGAGTAGGCTGCTAACTGCATCAAATGATTTAACACCCGAGTAATTTCATCAAACATCACACGAATATATTGTGCGCGCACGGGTACTTCCACGCCGAGTAACTTTTCAATTGCAAGTACATAAGCATGCTCATTACACATCATCGAAACATAATCGAGACGGTCCATGTAACCGATGCTTTGGTTAAAAGGTTTATTTTCAGCAAGCTTTTCTGTACCACGATGCAGAAGACCAATATGTGGATCAGCGTTCACAACCGTTTCACCATCAAGCTCTAACACTAAACGTAATACGCCATGCGCCGCTGGATGTTGTGGACCAAAGTTTAGGGTATAATTACGAAATTCAGCAGACATTCGTTTGCTCCTGGTCATCTTTTTGATTTAGATAACGACTATCCTTACGAATAACACGTGGCACTAAGGTACGCGGCTCGATAGTCACAGGTTGGTACACCACCCTTTCTTGTGCTGCATCATAACGTACTTCAACATGCCCACTCAGTGGGAAATCTTTACGGAATGGATGCCCAACAAAACCATAGTCAGTTAAAATACGACGTAGATCTGGATGGTTACGGAAATAAATACCGAACATATCAAACGCTTCGCGTTCAAACCAATCGGCTGATTTCCAAATATCGATCACCGAATCAACCATTGGCGGCTCATCCGTTGCAAAAACACGCAAACGTAAACGGTGATTATGTTGAATGGACAGCAAGTGATAAACCACTGCAAAACGAGGTTGCGTCCAAATGCTGGCATTTTTTTCACTATCATCTTTCACACCGCGATCAAAACCTGTAGCCGTGGCACTTTCAGTTTGCCAATCAACAACACCATAAGTTGAATAATCAACACCACACACATCCATTAACATATCGAAACCCAAATCAGGCTCATCGCGTAACATTTTAGCAACAACTAAAAGTTTTTCAGCTGGCACTACCATCGTAAGCTCATCATTGACTAATTTGCACGATGACATAACATCGGCAAATTTATCGTGTAAGTGTTGCTGTAATTTTCTTAAATCGCTCATGCTACTTTTTTCTTTTTCCGTGAAATTTGTGTGGTCTTCACAATTTTATTTTGCAGTTGCAACACACCATACATTAAGGCTTCGGCTGTTGGTGGACAACCCGGCACATAAATATCAACCGGAACAATACGATCACAACCGCGCACAACTGAATAAGAATAATGATAATAACCACCGCCGTTGGCGCAAGATCCCATAGAAATCACCCAACGTGGCTCTGGCATTTGGTCATATACCTTACGAAACGCAGGTGCCATTTTATTTGTTAAAGTACCAGCCACAATCATCACATCTGACTGACGTGGGCTAGGACGAAAGAACACGCCGAAACGATCTAAGTCATAACGAGAAGCCGCTGAATGCATCATTTCTACCGCACAACAGGCTAAACCAAACGTCATCGGCCACATAGACCCGGTACGCGCCCACGACACTAAACTCTCAACTGAGGTTAGCATAAAGCCATTATTTTGAACTTCGCTTACTCCCACTCAAGTGCTCCTTTTTTCCATTCGTAGATAAAACCTATCAATAATAAACCTAAGAAAACACCCATGCCGGCTAAACCAAACCAACCCAATTTGCGCAATATAATGGCCCAAGGAAATAGGAATGCGGTTTCTAAATCGAAAATAATAAAGAGAATAGCCACTAAGTAAAATTTAACATCAAACGGCATCCGCGCATCTTCAAAAGGTTCAAAACCACATTCGTAAGTTGAATCTTTTGCTTTATAAGGATTTTTAGGACGGAGGATTTTACCACTGACAAGCGGCACAATACCAAATAATATGGCAAGGACGACAAATATTAAGATGGCCAAATAATTTTCTAACATTTTTTTCCTTTATTTAAAATATGGTGCCGAAGGCCGGACTCGAACCGGCATGGCTTTCGCCACTACCCCCTCAAGGTAGCGTGTATACCAATTTCACCACTTCGGCTAATTCACTTTACCCTTTCTTTGGCACCGCAGGTACATCACTCATCGCTTTCTTAACAGGTGCTGATGTTACAGGTGTAGGGATAGAAACTTGTTTCGATTGCTGTGTTGGGATATTCACTTGCTGAGCACTTTTATTTTGATTAACCGCCATACGAGCTAGGATAATGCAAATCGCAAAGAAGGCCACTGCAAAAGCAAAGGTTATCTTCATTAAAAATGAACCTGAACCTTGGCTACCAAATACCGTGTTAGAGGCACCACTACCAAAAGCTGCACCAACATCCGCGCCTTTACCTTGTTGCATCAACACTAAAATAATAATCGCGATTGCACACAAAACCAATAAAAATACTAAAATTTGTTCCATTATATTTCCTCTTACTTTATAAATCCTTTCCTTTTTAAGGGGAAAGAATAGGTTAAGAGCAACCAATACCCTCAACCAATTAAATTACATTAACTATACCAATAAATTTTTCAGCATCCAAAGATGCACCACCTACCAATGCCCCATCAATATCAACCATTGCAAATAGTCCAGTCGCATTGTCAGGTTTAACACTACCACCGTATAATAAAGAAACATTAGTCGCGACATCAGCATCAAATCCAGCCAAGAATGCTCGAATCGCGGCATGTACACCCTGGGCTTGCTCTGGACTAGCCGTTTCACCGGTACCAATCGCCCAAACAGGCTCATACGCTATTACCGCATTGCGAAAAGCTGCAATTCCGGCTTTATCAATAACAGCCTTTAGCTGTTTTTCAATAATAGCTAAGGTTTCGTTAGCTTCACGCTGTTTTAGCGTTTCACCAACACATAAAATAGGCGTTAAATCATATTTCTGGGCTTGAACAAACTTTTCAGCCACTTTCTCATTGGTCGCCACAAATAAAGCACGACGCTCAGAATGTCCAACTAACACGTAGCGACATTCAAAATCTTTTAACATAGAGGCCGCGATTTCACCCGTATACGCCCCTTCATTATATTCACTCACGGTTTGCGCTCCGTAAGCAATATCACTATTACCAAACTCAGCTTCAAGCAAAGGAATAAAAACAGTTGGAGCAAAAACAATAACTTGAGCTAGACTTGAGCTATCTTCTAGACCAGTGCGCAATGCTGAGACAAGCTCAACAACACTGGCTTTTGTACCATGCATTTTCCAATTTCCAGCGATAATTTTCTGTGGCATCTTCTTTTTATCCTTAGTATCTTGTGCCATTCGATGAGAACATAATTAGCACAAAAAATATAGCTTAGCTACGCGCGTAGTTTACCCTTGACTAGGGCATTTTTCAAGCAAAATCAGGGGCGTAATAGGGACTAAATAGCGTTGAGAATTCGCGATTGTCATTCTAGGAAACAAAGTGCTTGAGATAAGCCCTAGAATAAGCGTTTCTTAAATATTTTGATCTATACTCACTGCAAACCACTCTCACTTAACAATAATAAGGTAAGTCAGCATGTCATATTCAGCTCTAGCAGTCAATTCACCCTTTAGCCCAGAATACTATACTGACTATTACAAATTATGGTGAACTCCGATATGTGAACCCTTTTTTAAAAATCTGAAATTTGAAGATTTAAACACGTCTGTTACTGGATTTACTTTCTCAACTGATGTCACAACTTATCAGCAAGTAAGAAGTAAATTTGCTGGTGACTCAGAAACCTTGTCTTTTTTACAAGAAAGGCCAAGACAAACTTCTGAACAGCGTGTTGAATTTACACTCCCGTTTACAGAAGCCAACTTTGTAAAACCATTAACACTAATGAAACTAGCAGGAGTTCCAATTACAGGAACTTTTATGAACAAAACACTAAAAAGAGCGGAACAGAATTTCCCCCATATTAATAATGCCACATTACATGCCTTTGATTTTGATAAAACTGTTACAAGAGAACATATGGGAGCAAAATTTCTTTGTTACAAATCCAAAAATTTCACTAATCATGACTTACATCCTGGCATTGTTAACACCTTCAATGAAGTTTTAAAAAATACAAGTAATTATATTGCTATTGTCAGTTTCAATTGGGATTATTTTTTAATTAATCATGTCATTGAATTAATTTTAAAAGAACTGGGATCGCGCGGTAAAAACTATGATAAGTCTCACATAATAATAAAAGCAACACCAGGCACACCACCGTATAATAAAAATCCACTATTAACGGCGACAACACGTTTTCTAGCTCAACTTAATATTTTTATAAAAACATTACATTTTTATGATGATGACTTCGCTAATTTTATCGCTTTAAGTTCTATTGAACCACAAGATGGCCATTTCCCTTCTTGCCTTCAAAACTTATTTAGCCATCATGTTGAGGAAAACACGCCTATCACTATAGGAACGATAGACGAAAATGCTAGGTGTAAGATTCCTTAATTCGGAGTATAAACAGAAAAGTTTTCAATAGAATTTTCGCATTATGCTCTTAACGCAACTTGTGTTTATTTTGCGTCAATAACGACTTCTGCTAACTGCTTAGCTAACGCTTCAACAAGAATAATATCTTCACCTTCGACCATCACTCGAGCTAATGGCTCAGTACCAGAAGGACGAAGCAATACACGCCCTTTTCCAGCTAATGCTTCTGTGGCACTTGCAATGGCAACTTGAATTCCTTTATGAGCTGTAATAACTGACTTATCTTGAATCGGAACATTAATCATGATTTGCGGTAGTTTCTTCATGCCTTGCTTCAAGCTTGCTAAATTTTTTCCACTTTGTTGTATCGCACATAGCACTTGTAAGCCAGCAACAATACCGGCACCTGTTGTGGTTTTGTTTAAACAAATAATATGCCCAGATGACTCACCGCCAAATTGCCAATCATTTTCGTCTAACATTTCCATCACATAACGATCACCAACTTTAGCCCGTTTGAATGGAATACCTAATTCTTGGTAGGCTAATTCTAAGCCGTAATTGCTCATCAAAGTACCAACTACACCACCGGGTAACTTACCTTGGCTAAAACGATGTGAGGTAATAATAAACAAAATTTCATCACCATCAACAATTTCACCACGATGATCAACCATCATCACTCGGTCACCATCGCCATCTAAGGCGATACCAAGATCGGCTTTTTTATCGACAACCACTTTTTGTAAAGTTTTTAAATCAGTTGCACCGCAGGCTTCATTAATATTCAAACCATTTGGCTCGACCGATAGCTCAATGACTTTAGCCCCTAGCTCACGAAATACCTTTGGTGCCGTATGATACGTTGTCCCATTGGCACAATCTAAAACCACTTTTAAACCACGGAGATTCACATCTACCGGCAAGCTTGCTTTACAAAATTCAACATAACGACCAATCGCATCATCAATACGACGTGCCTTGCCTAATTTATCTTGAGCAACAATTTCCATCGGCTCACTAAGCTTAGCCT